>JARYMF010000009.1 GCA_029907255.1 Armatimonadota bacterium | reverse complement strand
TGACAGCTTGAATACCATACAATCTACCATTTTTGCATAAGGACGGTCATTCGCCATTGTAACGAGCATATTCTTGCCCCTTGGCTCGGTAACCCTGATAATGAGCGCATGCTCACCTTTTGTCAGCCTAACATTACCATAATGATACCAAGCAAATATTTGCCGGGTATCCTCTAAAGCATTGTAAAATGTTACAACAGTAATGTCCCTCGGAACCAAAGTAGTCGGCACCCGCCTCCACGGACCATCATCAATTCTCCATTCGCACGGAGATGAGATTGAAAGTAAATTTTCGTGTATCCAAAATTCGTAATCGCCTGCCTTCTCTACTTTGAACTTCCAACTTGCATACCAACCGGTACCCGCTGGCGGCGGCACGGCCGTCTCAAGAACAAGGCAAGCGGCTCTAGAGAGTTTTGTCATCCCGCCCATGCGACTGTAATTCCAATTATGAGCGATGGGCATCTCGCCCTCGACGATGATTGCATCTGATTTCGCTTGTTGAGTACCTTGTTTTCGAGGCTTAAAATCCGAAGCTTGCAATTCAAAACTCGACCGGATAATCACGCTATCTCTCGAATGAAGGGAATCAACCATAATTCCCTCTGGCGCCCAGGGTAGGTTTGCTCTGACTAAAGTCGTGTCTTGGGGTGTGAGTCTAATCAACAACTTACCGCCCTCAACTTCGCCTGCTGGCGTGCCATCGGGATACCTGGCATCTAATTTCCCACCGGGTTTTGTGAGAATGACATACTCAATGGGCCTAGCAGATGTGCCGCCCACTGTCCCAGGAAAATAATTAAAGCTATGAGAAGTGCTTGCTATGTCCAAGACTGTAATCCATTCTCCGCCATCCCGGTATGAAAATCCGCCATCGAACAACTTTACCCCCAGAAGGTCAAACATCCCAAAATACGGGTCAATTGCCTTCTCAGAACCAACCACTAAGTCCTGGGGCTGATAGCCATGGAGAGGAAATACCTCTTTGCTGTTAATCTGAACCTTGCCATCAATGAGATTCCATACCTCACCTTTCTCATTTGCCCCAATTATCTTGCTTGTCGGTGTAGGCTTGAGCACTTGGAATTTTCGACCGTCTCTATCTATCGAGAACTCAGGGGTATAGTATTTATCTACTACAGGAATTGTCCCAATATCATGCCGAAAGCCAATTATCGTCACTCGCTTGTCATCTAAGATTGCTTGAGTAACTTCCTCTGCAAATCGCTCGCTAGCCGGCGGTTTTTCAAGGTTAATAATATGCATCGGCACATTGGCTTTCATATTCACTTCCGGCACAATCCAAATATTGTTCTGCGAGCGGCCAACTGGCTCACGCCACCACCAACCGCCATAATTTGAAAAGTCAGCATTCGGTTCGGAATATATCTCCATGCTATGCTGATTGAAGTGCGCAGGAAGTCTTAGATAAATTGGTGGTTTGTATTCTACTATTTGCTCGGAGTTTACCAGGATACGACCAAAAGTCGCCAACCACTCGAGCTGTCTTGGATCGCGCGAGATTGCATCGCTCCATGGTTCGCTTACCCCACGCCCGCCAATCATATAGTATTGAAATATACCTTTCGCACCGCCAGATAAAAGAGCATTAAAGTTAGCATACATTGTTCCAAGGCGGCTTGTATAGCCAATCCCCTTATTGCGCGATGGTGAAGCATCTTGGTGGTTGCCCTCTCCGGTTTCGGTGACTACCAACCAAGTGGTTTTCGTCGCTTGTTCAAGCTCACCGTACGCATGAATGCCCATAAAAAGTAGCATTGGCTCTCCCGTGCCGTATGATTCCATCCCCAAGCCATCATGTCCGCCAGCAGAGCCAGTGTCATTTATATGCCACCAGTCAACATCGGAGAAGCACTTGTAAATAACAGGGACATCGGCGAATTGAGCGATGTCGTCTGCAATACGATTGCAAAACTCAAGAAGCGCCCTGCCGTGATATTCGCGTACGTCATAGTTGAACTGACTCTTTGACGTATCAAGCGCATAGAGCTTGCCATTCTTACGATCGTAAACCCAGTCCCAAAGGACTCCCGAAGGGTGCGAAATACGTCTCATGGAGACAACGCTTGCAGCAGAAGCGAAATCGGGGAATGCACCTTCTTTTGGCCTCCATGCGGCGTTCAGCTTCTCAATAGTCCCATACCGCCGACTCAACCATTTCTCAAAGCCCTCGCGATAATCGTCTGTGTCAGGGATTATCCCATGGCGGGTGTTCATTTCATTCCAGAAAGGATCAACGATAAAACGAAAGCCTTTTCCTAGTTTCACTTTGCTGTAATGAGCGAGAACCTTATCACGGTATCTTTCATACGTCCCGCCCCAATAGTACATAATGAAGCCATGGTCAATCTTGTTCGGCAGGAAGTGGACTCGATATCTTCCAGGCGTGGGCACCTTAACATCGGCTTCCATAAACTTATTCTCCCTCACCGACGCCTCACCATAGTGCACCATGTCGCCAGTCGCTACGTCCTCGACCATAAATAATGCACTTTTCACATCTCTATCTTCGGAACAAACCCTCCCGCTGTCAGAAACTTCAACAACTGGTCCACCTCCTGGATATTGGTACCCGTAGCCTTTAGACTCTAGCGCCTGGAACTCAATCCCATAGCGAAAACCGTGATCATCGAGATAATCAATCGTTTTCTGGAAGTATGCATAGTCGTCGTCGCTGTAATCCTTCCAAAGATACGGTTGGTTTACGCCAAGGTGGAGATATATGTCTTTAACCCCGTATTTCTCGAGCAAATCAAGTTGAGCTTTAACAAGATTCCAATCACGGTCATAGATAAACATTCCGCCTACCGGAAGCCAAGGCACGCCATCCCAGATTAGCGTATGTGCATCATTTATGTGCCAGCGATGTGGAACGCCCTCCTTATCAATGAACGTTCCACGGGTAATAATTTTTCTTAAAACCTTTAATGGCGTTCCAGTAATGCGGATTTGCCCTTGCCATATCACTCGCTCACCAAATACACCAGCTTCGATTGAGTAATCGCCCGAGGGTATGTCTTTAGG
Organism: Armatimonadota bacterium; assembly: GCA_029907255.1. Classification (NCBI taxonomy): domain Bacteria; kingdom Bacillati; phylum Armatimonadota; species Armatimonadota bacterium. The sequence continues at coordinate 158,625 of JARYMF010000009.1, read as the reverse complement.
AACGGATATGAAATGCAATCTGCGCGCAGGACCCACATAAGAAATATAAGTTTTCTCATTTTGGCTAAAATATAGAAAAACTTTCGCATCTTTTGGCAGCGGTTCTGAAACCTTGAAATTAAACACAGCCCTAACGGTCGAGCCAAGCACCGCTAGCTTTGGCACTTGAACGGCAACCGAGATTAACCTTGCTGGCTTCTGCGAATACTCTGGCGGCTGGCAAGCCAACGCAAATTTGGAAAGGAAGATTCCGATTGCAATTAAAACAACTCTCATCATACAGACGTATTATTCAAAAGAGATGGGGCTTCCTCCGAACAATATTCGCAGAATTGTTGAACGACTTAGCCATGAAGGATATTTTATTCCATTTCTCGAAAAGGTGAGCAAGCCTCAGTAATACAAATATCCTATCCGTAAATCCATTAGGAGGGTTTTCTAACGATGAGATATCTTATAGTTCCCTTTTTCTTATTCATCATATCGCCGCTGTTTGCCGAAAAATCATACACCGATTATCCGCAACTTCGGAACTTTTTCCCATTTGGTATGTATGTCGCGGCCGAAAGGATAGGGGAATGGGACAAACCTGACTCGCCCACGCACATGGGGCGGCCAATGATTGAACCTTATCGGCGTGACCTCCTCGATATGGCGCGCCACTATATCAACCTTGTCGCTATCGAAAACACTTCCATGATTCCTGTACCTATCCTAAAGCAAATGCTCGCTGAAGGGGAACATGTTGGCATATTCACCTGGGCAAGCGAAAATGGCCTACCAAACGAATCCGAGGCGGAAGCATATGCCCAGCGGCGAATTAACCAATTTAAGGATGAAAAGGGACTCCTCGTATGGTCGCCTTGGGATGAGCCATATCCCGAGAACATGGACAAATGGCTCAAATGGAAAAAGGCATTCGAAGAAGCTGATCCAAACCATCCAGTGATAGCCGTAACTTGCGGCGGGCCAAAAGGATTTGAAAACTATGATGTTATTCAAGCCTCCGACTATTATCCGGTTTATGTCGAAAACCCCGACCCATGGTCTGTGCGAGATTTTGTCAGGAGGTACATAGATGCTACAACAAAACCAAACTGGTTTGTAATCCAAGCATTCCAAGGCGAGGGAAGGCGCCTTCCAACGGTAGCTGAGAACCGGATGATGACATATATGGCTATCGGCGAGGGTGTAAAGGGCATACTCTACTTCATTTATGACCATCTTGTTACCCACTACAACTACCCCGTGACGCCGCAGTGGGAAGACATCGGCAAGCTTGGGCGAATTCTTCGAGCAATCGGACCAGAATTGCTTGACACGAGAATTGACCGCGAGAGTAGGCTGGTGGAAATGATTCCTGAGCCGAATACCGACTCGCGCCGTCCCAAGGATTGGCCAAGCGCCATATGCTCTGTCTTAAAATCACCGGCCGGACATGCGTTTATTGTTGTCTACAATACCAGCACCGAATCCCCTGTTCGCGTGCATCTTAAGGCGTCAAGCGGGCGGTTATTCGATTTGATTTCTCTCGTAGAAACAAATATATCTTCTGCCGGCAGACAAACCCTAGACCTACACCTTAATCCAGGCGATGGGCGCATCCTTCTCCTTGCAAACGATAAGAATTATTTGCGTATTGCTGAAAAGATTCGCACAAACCTTTACTTTGCTGAGAGGAAGCTGGTTGTGCTTGAACGCGAGTTAGCTGAGAAATGGAATGTTAAACTCGAGAAGGTAAATATACTACTTGAAAGAGCAAAAAAAGCCGTGTTGATAAATGATCCCAAAAAGGGTTTATCGCTTGTGCTCCAAGCCCGCATGGCTCTAGAAGATGCGAAAAAAGGCAATGCCGACTTCTCTACCGCTCGAAAGGTACTTGATAAAGTATATCAGCGCCTTTGGGATCTCGACCAAGCGCTAAGAAGGTTTAGAGAAAAGCATCCTGACCGCTGGGAAGACAAAATGAAGTGGCCCTTAGATGGCGCTACATCTCGGTTCCTTGAACTTGAACATCTGTTTTCTCTCGGCGATCGAACGGTAGCGGGGCGTGCAGAAGTACTATTAAGCGAAGTGGAAAATTCAATCAAGGAAATCCCGAAGTGAAACTTTCCTAGCCAGGTTAAGCTATAGCAAAACGCAGGGGATTTTGTTTCCGCAATCTTCTGCGATATTGGCTGCCACCATCTTTATTCGCATGAGCCGCCTTTTCACCTATAAATTTTTGCGCCAATTGCTAATAACTTGATATTATGCCTTTTTGACCATTCTGTGGTATACTTATCTCCGTGATTGCGAGCATAACTCTTAATCCAGCATTGGATAAGACAGTTTATCTTGACCAGCTGCTCCCTCATGATGCAAACCGAATCCGCAAAATCGAGGTTGATGCAGGTGGAAAGGGAATCAATGCATCAAGGGTGCTAAACGAACTAGGTAGTCCAACAGTCGCCCTCGGCTTTGTGGGAGGTAAAACTGGGAGCTACATTGAGCACGTCCTTGCAACAGAAGGCGTTAAGACGGACTTCGTGCGAACCGCCGCTGAGACGCGCACAAACATATGCATACAAGAATTTTCTGGTGCTCCACCCACTATGCTGAATGAGCCAGGGCCAAATGTCACCAAAGATGAAATCGAACAGCTTGTCACCAAGGTGTACGAATATGCTTCTAAGTCTTGTATGATGATTTTTGGCGGAAGCCTGGCAGCAAGCGTGCCGGAAGACATTTACCGTACACTTGTCGCTGGCATCAGTAAATTTGGAACAAAGGCAATTCTTGACAGTGACGGCCGCCCAATGCTGCTAGGCCTGGAGGCGCAGCCCTTCATGATAAAACCAAATCGAGACGAGGTAAAGCGCCTGCTAGGCATTGACATCAAAGACTTTAAGGACGCGCTCCCTGCAATCGCTCAGTTTGCTGAGAAAGGAATTGAAATCGTGGTGATTTCAATGGGATCCGCGGGAGCAGTAGCAGGTTCAGCCGAGGGCATTTGGAGCGCTGTCCCACCAAAAGTTAAACCAGTAAGCACGATCGGCTCGGGTGACTCAATGGTTGCAGGAATTGCACACATTCTTTCCCAGGGCGGGCCTCTAGACGAAGCTCTGCGATGGGGCACAGCTGCTGGCGCTGCAACTGCAATGACAGATGGAACCGAGATATGCAAACGCCACCAGGTACTTTCGCTCCTGGATGGTGTGCTCATCGAACGTCTGCGATAGGACGGTAGGTTGGCAGTGGACATACATGAGTTCAAGCGTCTATTATCCAAAGAATTTGGCAAGAAGCTGGAACATGCAACACCCAGCAACGTTCGCGACTTTCTGGATAGAATGCAGCTAAATGTTCTCGGCCCAAAGATGAAGGGGCCTGTTGTACTTCAAGAGAGCGCATCGTCCTATGAGGAGATAATTAAGGATTTCTTCGCGCGAGTACTAGATCTACCACGCGATGAGGCTCTTATCTTGTTATGGCTACTTGCTTTCGACCTTTCCTTCTCAGCCATTGAGCTACAACAAGCCGAAACATTTCGCTCACTTTTTGCTGAATACGAGGAGTAGTCTATACCCCTTAAATTGAACAAATCAGCCGTCAGTACGTCTATTTTTATGACGTGAAGATCGCGCTGAGGGTAAGGTGGTCTGTTTGCTGAATGCAGACACCGTCTTAGCGTCGACCCATCAGAACGACGATTGCGAAGCCTTCGACGAGATTGTCGCGCGCTATAAAGACGGGATTTACAACTATATATGGCGCATGGTTTCAAATCGCGATGACGCCGAAGACCTCGCTCAAGAAGTCTTTGTTCGAGCGTTTGCGTCCATGAAGTCATTCCGGCGTGAGTCAAACATACGAACGTGGCTCTACAGAATAGCCACGAACCTTTGTATAGACAAATATCGGCGGTCGAGTATTGAAAAGCAATTAATCACGCCGCTTATGCAAAGCGGTGACTGCAACGAAGATGCAAAGCCATTAGATGTGCCCGACATGACCTATGATCCGGAGCGAACATATGACCGCACAGAACTTCAGGCGGAGGTGCAGCGGGCGCTGTCGAAACTGCCGGATAAACTTCGGAGCGTAATAATTCTTTACGATATAGAAGGAATGTCTTACGAAGAAATAGCAGAGACGGTCTCTTGCCCAATTGGCACCGTAAAGTCGCGCATTTTTAATGCGCGCGCACAATTAAGAAAGCTGCTCAAACCTTATATTGAGGGTTAACTATGAACTGCAGACACTTAAGAAAAAACATCATAGATTACATGAGCGGCACGCTCAGCAAGGAAAAAACAGAGCGCATCAAAGAACATTTGCTGTCATGCGCTGAATGCTCCCAACTAATCGCTGAGCTCGAAGCAACTTCTCATCTTGTGCGTTCGCTTGACAGAGCTAAAGCGCCGGCGGGGTTCGAAAGTCGCCTCCAAGCGCGTTTAGCCTTCCAGCAATCTGTTCAGACTAATCGGAACCCAATCCGCAGGTTTGCTCGAGATTTTGCCCAAGCATTTATAGGTATGCACCGGCAATCGTTGAGGCCCGTAACTGCCGGAATATTATTTTGCCTCATGCTCGGAGTGTCCATTTTAATGATGATTAATAATAACGTGGCTCAAGCAACGGACCAAGCATTTATCAGCGTTTGTCAAGAACAACACATCTCGTTTGCTGCAGCCAATCCACTTGCGGATGATTCTGCGGTGCTCTTAAAAGATCGAGCTAGCGACCTTGTAAATGAATTGTAGCACGGACTTTTTAGATATGCGAATCGTGAAAGCAACAATTGCATATGCCATCCTCTGCCTAATTCTCGGACTGTGTCAACGTGCCGAGGCAAATGATGGCGCAACAATTCTCAAGAAAATGCTCATGTCCGAGGGAAATGTTTCCTTTACGGCGCATCAGGTGACCACCCTCGCAAAGGGACCTTTTCTCACCTCTGAGCAAGAAGTTTACCGAGATGGGTTTAAAGGAATGCGGACTGAGTACACTTTTCCTAACCAATTGGCTGGCGAGACTATGATTGACGACGGAAAAGTTCTCATTCGCTTCATACCCAGGAATAAAACGGCAAAGACGCAACCTTCAAGGCTCAACTTTCTTAAGCTAAGAACAATAGAAGCTAACCGCGCACTTGAACGCGGCCAAATCCAAGTAGAATTGGTCGGAAGGGACAAAATCGCAGGCAGAAATGCTTACGTTCTAGAGGTGAAGCCGCGTGCGAAACGCGCGGGCCCTACTCGCAAGTTCTGGGTAGATACCGAGAAATGGGTCAAATTAAAGACGGAAGACATCGCTCCAGATGGGACGGTAGTATCTACGTCCTATTACACTAGGATAGACTTCACCAGCGTTCCTCCTGAAAAATTCCGCTTTAAACCGCCTCCCGGCGTTCGTGTCGAGCGAGGCCCGGAACGCATGCAGATTATGTCTGTAGAAAAAGCCCAACGCATGGTAGACTTCCAAATTCGCGAGCCAAAATATCTACCAAAGGGATTTAAGTTGCTAGGTGCAACTGTCGTTCCTTTCCGGCATGGGAAAGTAGTTGGCCTTAGATACTCCGATGGTGTAAGTTCTTTCTCTTTATTCCAAGCACCAAGGCGTATGCTAGACCCTCGGTTCCAAAAGCAACTCCAGAAGGACCCCCTCCGCGCTGGACGTGGGGCATATGCGTGGAAGTTTGGTGAACTCAATTTCACTTTAGTAGGCCCAATTCCAGCTGATGAAATCAGACGAATTGCAGATTCGATAAAATAGAATTTCGACGGGAAAATTACAATATCTAGTCTGGGCAATACCAATCTATAACGCTATTGGAATAGCCCAAGCTTCAACCCCTCACAAAAAAGTAGTCATACCGTCCAGTAGGTTCCTCCCACGTCACCTCTACATCGGTGACGTGAGCCCTCCCAGGCCCTTGCCTTAAGAAAGAAAGGAATGTCTCGAGAGCGGAATCTTCGCCTTCAGCTACTACCTCGACAGCTCCGTCTGGTGTGTTGCGCACATAACCTTTAATCCCCAAGTCATTTGCAACTTGGCGAGCGAAAAATCGGAAACCAACCCCCTGCACTCGCCCACGAATAATTGCCCTGAACCTCCTGGTCATCGTTTATCTCCCGGTTAAATACTCCTTAACAACAACCATTGGCCATATTTAGGCTATAGCAAGCGAATTCCTGCATTAGAAGTTACACATCGAAAGGTTTTATCGCTTAGAACTTTGGGTATTAAACTTCCCGACATTATTTTTCCAATATTAATGGCCATAAAAACCGGCACTTGGCTTGCAGAAACTGGTATATTTGCTAGTTGACTCTACCTATTGCAAGCGATAGACTAGTTTAAATGGATACTCATGTCGGTTTCTGACGGGCAATATTGGAAGCTAGTACCTATGAGCAGGCGCCATGAAAAAACAGTCAATTACCTATTGACAGCTTGCTAACTATATGATAAACTACTATAGAGAGCTGGCTAAATCATGAGCGCCCAAAAGGAGCAGATATGAGACCCACAATAAAAGTTTTATGGCTTCTCATGCTTTTTTTGTTAATCCCCAGTCTAAGCATTGCCCAATATAAAATAGACTGGTTCTCAATTAACTCAGGCGGCGGGTCAACTGAAGCCGCCGGTTCATATAAGATGAACGGCACGGTAGGCCAGGCTGAAGTCGGAGTAGTTGCTACGCCCGCCTATTCTCCAGATCCTCATATTCATTATATAGGATTTTGGTCTGGAGACATTGCCCAGCCCCAGCAGGTAGATTCGCCCTCCGAAGTCAAGCTCAAGCGTGATGGCGCTTATGTAGCTATTGCGGGTGTGTACGCAACAACGAACTACTCAGCGGATTTCAACGACAAGATTTACATAGAGGCAGGCGACCGCTCGTCGGGCATCCAGTTTTATCACGGACAATTGCAAATTCCTTCGGTTGCTGAGGGAGATAAAGTCAGTGTAATCGGCACCTTAGCCACCAGAAACGGTGAGAGGGCAATTGTTGGCTCAACGGTTACACTCCTAGCTCCAGACACGCCACCGATTTCTCCTTTGAAGCCACTTGGGATGCAAGCACTCGCAGTAGGCGGAAGCGACTTCCAATATAACCCCGAGACAGGAGAAGGACAGCTTGGCGTGAGCCAAAACGGCTTGAATAACATTGGTTTGCTTGTAACAGTATGGGGAGCAGTGAAAGGGACCGTAATGGAGTCCGACGGAAATACATATTTGCTTCTCGACGATGGGTCGAAGCCTAATGCCCCACTAAGGATTGACAAATCTAAAATCGGTAGCTATCCTGACAATAGCATAATCCAAGTTACTGGAATAAGCTCTGTGGGGTATATCGACTCACAATTAGTTCCAATTGTCAGACCTAGAAGACCAGCTGACGTCATACAGATTTGGCCACAGCCGTAAATCGCTGTACATGCAGGTTTTCGAAATATAAACGCACAAAATTAAGTTTTTGAGAAATAATCAGAAGAGGTGAGAAAATGAAAAGGTTTATATTCATAATGGTGCTAATTGCACTAGTCACTCAATTGGTAATGACGATTGCATCAGCAGAGGTAACAAATGTTACCTCCCCACCATTAGCCAGAAAGTGGAACCTCATTAGTTTGCCTGCAATCCCCAAAAACCCAAATCCTGAGGTTGTATTCGCAGGCTTTCCGGTGGGAAGTGGTATTCTCTGGAGATATAGCGCGCCGGACTCAAATTTCTACTACTACGACCCTTGGGATCCTGAGCCGTTTGGTGGCGCGCTAATCACCGAAGGTTACTGGCTATGGTGTGAAAATGGTGGGATGACCATATCCTACGAAGCCGTGACCGAAAACTACAATACCGACATGTGGATTAGCCTTCCTGGAAAGCCAACCGATACTATCGGAGGCGGTTGGACGCTTATAGGAACGCCCTACAACTTTAATTATCCTTGGGAAAACGTAAAGGTAACAGACGGTACGCAGACACTAACTGTAGAACAAGCATGCAATTTGGCAGATCCCTGGTTAGCCAAAATACATTGGTGGTTTGATGCTACAGCACAATCACTAATGACCCTGAGCTATCCAGACCAATGGCCTGATTCAACAGAATTGCTACCATGGCACGGATATTGGATACAATCTCTTAAGGACAACCTTGCCTTGATTCTAGAGGTACCATCTTAGTTAAAGGATTCTCGACACTCAACAAACATAAAAAAGCGATTAGCTTTTGGCTAATCGCTTTTTTATTTCAAATAAAATCTATAATTTCAATCGTGCCGCCAACAATTAGGTTCGAATTAAACGTTCCTATGTTGACAGATTCGCTGAGCACGTTTACTAATATATTTGACTAGCTTTCGGTGAAATTTCGTAATTCCACTCAAACATAAAAAGCCATGAATCTAGCTGACCTCTTTTTACTTTCCCTGCAATCCTATGCAAACACACCCCCATTGAAGCAAATCGATTCCATCTTAATCAAAAGCAGGCCAACCACAGGCTTTGTCAAATGTGTACGAATCTTATATAATACAGAATGGTGTCCTAAAATGCGGCGCCCCTATGCAGAAAAACTTCGGGGAGGAGTTTAAAGATATGGGAACTGAAATATCAATTTTGCAGAAAGCGCGAGCAGCCTACCAACCCAAGTTGCCAAAGGCATTGCGCGAAGGAAGAATCAAGGTTGAACTCGGACCGCCTTCCGAGCCCGCAACAGACAAAGTAGAGATACAGGCATTATTCCCAAACACCTATGGCCAGCCGATTGCAACATTGGTTGAAGGCGACGGAAATCTTAGCACAGCCCCTATGAAAGTTGGAGTCGTCCTTTCTGGCGGACAGGCTCCCGGCGGCCATAATGTCATCGCAGGTTTGTTCGATGCACTAAAGGCAGCAAACCCTGAAAGCAAGCTTTATGGCTTCCTCAAAGGGCCAGGTGGGGTTATAAAGTGTAAATACAAAGAGCTTACAGCTGATGTAATAGACAAGTACCGCAATACTGGCGGTTTCGACATGATTATGAGCGGCAGAGACAAGATAGAAAAGATTGAAGAACTGGAAGCATGCGAAAAAAATTTCAAGGATCTCGACCTTGATGGGCTAGTAATCATCGGCGGCGATGATTCGAATACAAACGCTGCTGTGCTTGCAGAGCACCTTAAAGCCAAGGGTTCTAAGACTAAGATAATTGGAGTGCCAAAAACAATCGATGGCGATATGAAAAATGAACATATCGAGGCTTCCTTTGGATTCGATACTGCCGCAAAGTTATACTCCGAACTTATCGGCAATATTGCTCGCGACGCAACCTCTGCAGTTAAATATTGGCATTTCATACGCTTAATGGGACGTGCGGCAAGCCACGTAACGCTCGAGTGCGCGCTTCAAGTACATCCGAACATAGCACTGATTTCCGAAGAGGTCCAAGCCAAAGGCACAAATTTAGAAGAGATAGTTGACTATATCACCGATGTGATTGTCAAGCGTGCGCAGGCCGGAAAAAACTACGGTGTGCTGCTCGTTCCAGAGGGGCTTGTAGAGTTTATCGCAGACATAAAGACAATGATAGATGAGTTGAGTGCAATTCTCGGCAAAGACGAGGAATATATCAAGAGCCTGCCAGACCATTCCGAGCGTGTACAGTATTTAAGCAGCTTGCTGAGCGAACATAGCGGGAAAGTATACAATTCACTACCGGTGGACATCCAGGAAGTTCTTCTCAAAAGAGACAGCCATGGGAACGTCCCGCTCTCACAAGTTGAAACCGAAAGGTTGCTGATTGACCTGGTTTCCGACAAAATACGCTTCCTGCAAGCTCATGATGGCAAAGACTTCGTGAAGTTCAGTCCGCTATCACATTTCTTTGGGTATGAAGGCCGATGCGCGGCACCGACTAACTTTGATGCAGATTACGCATATTCGCTTGGCTACGCAGCGGCACAATTAATACGAGCTGGCCTGAGTGGATACACCGTAATGGTGAAAAATCTAACACGCCCAGCAGATGAATGGGTAGCGGGTGGTGTCCCAATCACAATGATGCTTAATATGGAGGTCCGCAAAGGAAAGCGTATCCCTGTCATCCGAAAAGCGTTAGTAGACCTCGACGGCGCACCGTTCAAGGAGTTTGCAGCCAATCGAGAAAAATGGGCGCTTAATGACGAATATATTTACCCGGGTCCAATTCAGTATTTTGGACCACCTGAAATTTGCGATGCACCAACAATAACGCTCACCTTAGAAAGGCGTTGACAAAGGGGCTTTAAAAGAATCGGAGCAGTCATATTTTATGCTGCTTTGGATGACGGTGTTGAAGTCATCTATTCTAGCGACTTTACTATTATGGCACGTCTGTGGTAAGATAATGCTAGGTCCCCCTTGACAGAAGATTCATACTTTGGGGACCTAGTGTGTAATCGTTTCCATACCGGCAATGGTCGGCAAATACTAACTAAATACTTTAGAGAGGTCAGTATGTGTGGAATTGTTGGATTTATTGGAAGCAGGAACTGCGTATCATCCTTGCTTGACCAACTTTCAAAGCTAGAGTACAGAGGTTATGACTCGGCAGGCATTGCAGTTGTGGCAGACCATTCTTTGAAAGTCGTCAAGACCGTCGGAAAGATCAAAGATCTCCGACAAATTGTTGGCGATTTAAGCGGAAATTTAGGAATCTGCCACACTCGGTGGGCAACTCATGGTGCACCATCAACTCCAAACTCACATCCCCATACAAGCTGCGAAGGCGACATTGCAGTTGTCCACAACGGCATCGTAGAGAACTACCTTGAACTGCGAGAAAAGCTCACAAAAGAGGGACATGTCTTCAAATCTGAGACTGACACAGAAACAATCGCCCACCTAGTCGAAAAGCACTACAAGGGCGATCTTCTCGAAGCCGTTCGAGAGGCTGTAAAAGAGATAGAAGGATCATACGCAATAGGCGTCATTCACAAAGACCATCCTGACATCTTGGTAGCAGCTCGGAAAGATAGTCCGCTAATCGTCGGCATAGGGAAAGGCGAAAACTACATTGCCTCAGACATTCCAGCGCTTCTTGGCCATACCCGCGAATTCATGGTACTAGAAGACGGCGACCTAGCCCTCCTAACGAAGGATAATATCACACTTACTTCTGTTTCAGGGGCTCCGGTCAAGCGCGAGGTATTGCAGATTACGTGGGACGCCAACGCCGCGGAAAAAGGCGGCTACGAACACTTCATGATAAAGGAGATACATGAGCAACCAGCGGTCATCAAAGAAGCCTTGCGAGGTAGACTAACCGCTGACGACACCGTGAGTCTTGAAGAAACAAAACTCACACCCGAACAACTTAAGAGGTTCAACCGCATTTACATTGTTGCATGCGGGACTGCGTACTATGCGGGTTGCGTGGGAAAATACTTCTTTGAGAAAGTACTTGGCGTGCCAGTTGAAGTTGATTTGGCATCCGAATTCCGATATCGCGGCCCAATACTTGACGACAAAAGCTTGGTAATCGCTATAAGCCAATCTGGTGAGACCGCGGATACGCTAGCTGCGGTTCGTCTAGCTAAAAAGTTTGGCTCTACAACTGTGGCAGTTGTAAACGTAATCGGAAGCTCGTTATATAGGGAATGCGACAGTATTCTTTATACTCGCGCGGGGCCTGAAATCTGCGTTGCATCAACAAAAGCATACATTACTCAGATAATCGGCCTCTACCTGATGGGTATCTACCTTGCCCGCGCAAGAGGCACAATGTCTCTAGAACAAGAGAAGGAATACGTCAGAGAACTGCGAAAGCTCCCTGAAGTAGCTGAGAGAGCATTGCAGACCGAAGACCAGATAAAGGAAATTGCAAAGGCACTGGCTCCTCAGGAACACGCTTACTTCCTTGGTCGCGGCCTGGACTACGCAGTTGGTTTGGAAGGTGCGCTCAAACTTAAAGAAATTTCCTATATTCATGCCGAGGCATACGCCGCCGGCGAGATGAAACATGGCCCACTTGCATTGATTACAAAAGGCACTTGGGTAATAGTCCCGGTAACCCAAGAGCATGTCCGCGAGAAAACAATCTCGAACATCAAGGAAATGCAAGCTAGGGGTGCAACCATCCTAGCGCTTCTCAAGGAAGGTGATCCCGACCTGAGCCATGTTGTTGACTATGTGGTCTGGGTGCCAAAGGTACACGACCTATTCATGCCTGTGCCAACTATGATTCCACTTCAGTTGCTTGCATACTGGACATCCCAAATATTGAATCGCGAGATTGACCAGCCTAGGAATCTGGCAAAGAGCGTGACAGTAGAATAAAACATTAGCTCATACAAAGCGATAGTCGGCACGATTTGCTGACTATCAGAGGCGGATTGTTGCACTAAAAGGGAGATTGGGTGCGAGAAAAGGGGTATTTCTCCAAGTATCTTAGTTCACCTACTCTCCCTTTATTTACACCATCATGAGCACCGTTCTTATTTACAATCCAACCGCAGGCCGAAGCCATTCAAGGCTGTTTAGAAGAGGATTAGAGCAAGCCATTCGAGAACACGGCTTGGAATGCGAAATCAAGTCAACAGCCAAGCCAGGTGATGCGACGATTTTTGCGCGTCAGGCGGCAGAAAAGGGCGCAAAGCTAATAATTGCAGCCGGCGGGGACGGAACAATTAACGAAGTTGTCACTGGAATGGCCGGTTCAGGCTCTACTCTGGGTATTCTACCTCTTGGCACTGTCAATGTTCTTGCCCGCGAGCTTGGAATTCCACTAAAAATCAATAAAGCCGTTAAAACTATCCTTCAAGGGCATGTCAAGAACATAGACATTGGCGTCGCAAACAGCAGATGCTTTGTACTGATGGCAGGTTTCGGATTTGATGCAGAAGTAGTCGCAAACATCGTTCAGCCGCTTAAAGACCTCATAGGCGCTACAGCATATGTGCTTAAAGGTCTCGAAACCCTTGCAAGGTACAAGGCAACGAAATTCACCCTTGAAATGCCAGATAACCGCTATTCGGGCTTGGCATACGTGGTGGTGGTTGCAAACTCCCCGACTTATACATACAAGCTAAAAATTGCACCATATGGGTCGCATGACGATGGTCTCCTAGATGTCCTTGTTTTCGAGCAACCAGTAACGTTCAAATTGGGGTTTTTGCGCCAAATTCTTGAACTATTCATGCAAAAACATGTTTATAACAAAAACATCCGTTACTTTAAGACAACAAGCGTGATTGTGCGTTCAGAACCGGACACAATGGTTCAACTTGACGGCGATTCTTTTGGCAAAACCCCAGTAGCAGTCTCCATCTCTCCACACGCCCTTCCTGTCCTTGTTCCCTAGTATTTTCCGACAAATATGCTATTTAACACTGCTAAAAGATAAGGCAGGGATTTCTCCCTGCCTTGAAGTGTTCCTTTATGGCAGGTGGGCTTTAACCTGCCTATATGTTGTCTTTAGTACTCGATGCTAAACTGGACGAAGTCCGTCGAGCTGGAGTGAGAAGTGCTCTTGACAGTGGTATACTGCCGCAGTCTGATCTCACCTGAAGCCGAGATATAACTCGCTGGCGAAGTTGTGCTCCAAGTTATGGTGACATCACTATTGCCTACCGTTCTGCTATCTATCTCCACCCATGACGAGGTAGACCAATTGTAAAGGTACAGCTTTTGATTCAAAGAGGTGGAGAGCTTACCATCAAATGTGATGCTAAGCTTCGTTACGCTACCGGGTGCCTCCGCTATCGAGACACTGCTGTACCAATCAATAATCTGGTTTTGACCCTGCTTTGCAGAGTTAATCACCAGATATGAGGAATCATTTGAGGCTAAGTTGCTTACAGAACCCGAGGCCACACTGCCTTTTGTAAGCGTGATTGATGTGGGCGCATAGTTCTTGGTCTGGACGCCAGGTGTAGTTGCATAGGCTGGGGCGCTTTGAGCCGATTCGTTGCCCGCCGCATCATAAGCGCTAACAGTATAGGTATAGCTGGTATTCGGCGAGCAAGTGGTGTCTGAATAGCTAGTCGCAGCTGCGATACCAATCTGAGCACCATTTCGGTAGATTTTATAGCCAGCAACTCCTACATTGTCCGTGGAAGCAGTCCACGAGAGATCAACACGGGTCTTGGACACCACCGTGGCAGTCAGGTCTGTCGGCACACTCGGTGGCTGGGAATCTATATCACCGACTTTCAAGAACCTCGCCGCGTCAGCCATGACCACCAGACTGCTCTCGCCTGTAGCATTGCCAAGTCTCAGGTAGCCGCCAGTTCCAGTAGCAAACGGTTTGGAGCTGACCAAAATGTTCCAGCGGCCGCCGTTCGTCTGTTGATTAACCTCAACCAGCTGGGAGCCGCCGTTCCAATACACAGTATACGGTGCCTTTGTGGTACGGTTGCTTCCCTGCGGATACCAGCAGTAGACATCATAGTAACCAGCCAACTGAATGTTTGGCCTCCAAGTAGCTGTGCCTGTCTCGGTTGTCTGCGTGCCTATATAACGGTAATCCGACCCATATTTATCCACAGACATTGTGCCAGTAGACCATGTCCCAGTGAACGTAGCGTCAGGATTGTCAATAATGAAATCGGTAGTCGCGGGAGTAGTCACGACTGCCGGAGCGCTTCTCCCAGACTCGTTCAGGGCACCGTCATAAGCCGTTACTTCATAGGTATAGGTTGTATTCGATGAGCATGTTGTGTCGGAGTAACTAGTGGTTGTGCTCACACCGATTTGGGAGTTATTCCTATAGATTTTGTAGCCAACAACGCCTACATTGTCGGTCGAGGCGCTCCACGTAAGATTTACCTGAGTGGGCAAAACTGGCACAGCGGCAAGGTTCTGCGGGACGCTTGGCGGCTGGGTGTCTGGTTCACCACCCACTTGGATTGACTTTTGAACAGTTGCGCCAAACCATGTTACGCCATCGCGAACCATCCGCCAATCGGTGATGTAGTTACCAGGTGTAGTCGGTGCCGTCAAAGTGAACGTCCAGGTGTATGTATCGCCCGGGTTCACCTCACCTGTTATAGTATGGCGGGTTTGGGTTGTAAATGGGTCGGAATCATCAACTGCACCAAGCCTAAATGCCTTTGCCTCCGACCAAACTACTCCCCTATTGCGGAGCGTAATACTGACTTGTCTGACTTCTCCGGGCGCCATTTGGGAGGGTATAGTGTCGCTCACATATTCCGACGAATAGAAACCCCAGGTAGGAGTTGTTCCGAAATACTGACAGATGCCTTTGTAGATTCCCCACATAGCGCCTGAAGTCCAGAACGAATCCCTCAGCCTAATAGCATCGAGGTCGCAAGTGTCATGGAAGGCTAACTCAATGAGAATCGCCGCCCTATCTGGGATTCGGATTTCGCCATATGCTCCGTTCGAGTCAGCCTTTCCTCGGTCTACCCATCCCGAGTCACCGATTTCATTGCGGATTGTGGATATTAGACTATCGTGAACCGCATTAGCAAGATTTTGGCTGACATTGCACCAAGCGGCATGCTCGGCGGAGCAATCATAGTAGGTAATCGTGCCTGTCGGGCATGTTGTGCCATAGCAGTCACCTTGATAGCCATTCGTGTGGAGGGAAATGTAAATGTTCGTGTTGTCATAGTCTGAGGCAAGTGGCCTCGCACGTATATCGTCGCTCGACTCGCTGGCGCCGGTTCCCAGCGTGCAGTCGCCAGTATAGCTAGCATATACACTACACGGATATCCTACATGCTGAAGCCAGTAGGAAGCACCCATTTTCCACCAATCCTGATTGGAAAGCGGACAAGTACCGTAGTTCTTGTCTGTACAACGAACCATCTTGACAAGCATGCCGTCGGCTTCGAGGTAAGACTTCAGATATATTGAGTAAGTAAGGTTATGGAAGTCCTCCTGGTCAAGTGGCGCACAGTAGACGGGACGGGCTGTATACCAACCACTGCCATTCCAGTATATACCGTGGCCTGGTGAAAGCGTTATGCTCCGTCCGCTAAGCGATTGAATGCCGACTTCGCCAGTAGGCTCAGTCGTTCCAGCAGGCTCGATTTCGGGCGCAGGCGGCAGGAAGTTCGACATAAGTTCTCCATTGACTGTGAGCCTTATGCTCTTTCTAGGGATGAACTGCTCCACTGTTGCCTTGGTTTGCTTGAAGATTGCCTCTAATCTGGCTTCGTCAAGCCCCGCTAGCACTTCTTCGGAGAAGTCCACGATTACCGTGTCCCCCTCAATATTCATGCCTTTGATTTTCGTACCCCTTGGGATCGCTGAACCTAGCCCGCCAGCACCGTATACCATCTCAGGCCCTGCGGCAAGTGCGCTTAGAGCGGAGATTGGATCCGCTATTGCAGGGTCATTGATGCCGACCATTGAACCGTCCTGGCTCAAGAAATACACCGTGCCTGATTGGCACGCTCCTCCTAAGAGCAAGCTTAGAAAAAGGGTCAGGGGCAAAATAAGGTGGAATGGAAAACGCATGCCTTTCATTGGCATCCCTCCCGAGAGATAAAATTCCGCACGGCAGCATGAAGATCGTTGGTGGCCTCCGGGAGAAATGCTAGCAAGTAGTGGCTAGCTAGCGCGGAACGATCATTTGTGAGTGCCGGGCGATACCAAAGCCATTTTAATTTATTATTAAGTGTTTGTCAACTAAATAAACTACCGCAAGAAAGACTTGATTCCTACCCTCGATGGAAGTCTTCCCAACTCACGTCAAACTTGATAATACCAAATAAACTGTTTTAGCCACACTGTTGCTTGCTCCTATTTCATAAGCGTGCTATAATGCCAACCGAATTCTATTTGAACGCGCACCGAGGCAAGAACATGATTATGCGTTTTGTCAGCGGGATTATTGGCATCCCGCTGATGATTCTCTCGCTTCTTGTATGGAATGGAACACCCTTCATCTTAGCTATTGGATTGCTTTCGCTGCTAGGCTTGAACGAGTTCTACCGAGGTGTGCGCAGGACCGGCGCCGAACCCCAGGAATGGCTTGGCGTTGGGTGTGTAATACTTTTCCTTTTTGCCGCACGAGAGAGGTTCAATCCACCTGTGATTTTAATACCAGGCGTTTTGACCTTCTTTATAATTTCCAGCTTGTCCATTGAGCTCTTAAAACGCGACCGGGCCCCGATTCGGAATCTTGGTGTGACATACCTGGGAGTAATCTATGTCGGCTGGCTGTTCTCCTATCTAGTGGCTCTCCAAAGCATCCCAGGAAAAACCCAAATGAAAATCACTGGCTTCGAGGTTCCATGGGGAGCATGGCTTGTACTATTTGTTGTTTTTGCAGCATGGGCGGCGGATACTGGAGCATACTTGATAGGTCGAAAATGGGGTTATCATAAAATGACACCAGTTCTAAGCCCCGGGAAAAGCTGGGAGGGTGCATTTGCTGGCATCACATGGTCTGTCGCTATGTGCGTGGTTATGGGGCTACTCGTCTCAATGCCTTGGGTCCACATTTTGGTACTTGGCGTTAGCATCGCACTCGTAAGCTTGGTTGGCGACTTGGTAGAATCGTCCTTGAAGCGCGAACTTGGACTCAAAGACTTCGGCAGCATCCTACCGGGCCATGGGGGAATTCTTGACCGCTTTGATGGCCTTTTCTTTGCGGCTCCGTTCTTCTATTACTACATCACGCTTGTTATGAAATTTTAGCACCGACGTAAATCATCCAAGCCTTTGAGAAATTAATAAACAATCAAATTGGCTTATTAACAGCTTAGAATTTCCCACCGCGCCAAATTAAGAACTACTTTGAGATCTTTAACCGGCTTATGAATTGAATTTGAGAGGATAATAAAAATGGCTGCCGGACCAGGACTCGAACCTGGAACATCGTGGTCCAGAGCCACGCGCTCTACCATTGAGCTATCCGGCAGCGCACCTACATGATATCATGCATCAGGTCAGATGTCAACTCCCTGTCTTTAGCGACTTTTCGATTTTCGCCCACGTATCGCGAAGTGTAACCGTGCGATTGAAAACCAACCTCTCCGGAGTAGAATCCTTGTCTACGCAAAAGTATCCTATGCGCTCAAATTGGTATTTCGTACCGGGTTCCGAACCAACAACGCTAGGTTCAACAAAGCAATCGGTCACTACAAGCGAATTTGGATTAAGGTTTGATAAATAACTTTGCCCAGGCTCCACATCATCTGGATCAGGCTTTAGGAACAAGTGGTCATAGAGCCTTGCCTCAGCTTGGACAGCATGCCGAGCAGAAACCCAATGCAGCGTTGCTTTCACCTTGCGGCCGTCGGGAGCATCTCCGCCGCGAGTAGCTGGGTCATACGTGCAGTGCAACTCCTTTACTTCGCCATTTTTATCTTTGACAACCTTTTCACACTTGATGAAATAAGCGTTTCGAAGCCTTACCTCACGTCCAGGCGCTAATCGGAAGAATTTTGGTGGCGGCTCTTCGCGGAAGTCATCGCGCTCGATATAAAGTTCGCGCGAGAACGGTACTTTGCGAGTTCCAGAGCTAGGGTCTTCTGGGTTGTTGATAACATCTAGCTCCTCAACCTGATTCTCAGGATAATTAACCAAAACAACCTTGAGCGGATTCATTACCGCCATCCGCCGCTCTGCGCGTTTATTAAGATCATCTCGAATGCAATCCTCCAAAACGGCAATATCAACTACGCTCTCGGTTTTGGCAACCCCAATCCTCCTGCAGAACTCCCGAATTGCTTCGGGTGTATAGCCACGTCTTCGAAGCCCGGCCAGCGTTGGCAGCCGAGGGTCATCATATCCATTTACATAGCCGCCGTTTACAAGCTCAATAAACCGCCGCTTGCTCATAACGGTATAAGAGAGATTAAGGCGCGCAAATTCGATTTGCCGCGGATGATAAATCCCCAATTGGTCAAGGAACCAATCATAAAGCGGGCGATGATTTTCGTATTCCAGTGAGCATAGGGAATGGGTAATTCCCTCGATTGAGTCTTCGAGGCCATGAGCCCAGTCATACATGGGATAAATGCACCATTTATTTCCCTGGCGGTGGTGGGTTTTGTGCATAATCCGATACATAACTGGGTCGCGCAAGTTCATGTTTGGCGAAGACATGTCAATCTTCGCCCGCAACGTGCGCGCACCATCAGGGAATTCACCCGCCCGCATGCGCTTGAAGAGGTCGAGGTTCTCTTCAACACTGCGATTACGGTAGGGGCTCTCGATACCAGGCTCTGTTGGAGTACCTCGCGTTCTGCTAAGCTCCTCTGCAGAAAGATCGCAAACATATGCCTTGCCTTTTTTTATAAGTTCAATTGCCCATTCATACATCTGCTCAAAGTAGTCCGAAGCAAAAAACAAGCGATCGCCCCAATCCACGCCCAGCCAACGAACATCCTCTATAATGGCATCCACAAATTCTTTCTCTTCTGTTGCTGGATTGGTATCATCGAACCTGAGGTTAAAAAGCCCCCCAAACTCTTGCGCAATGCCATAGTTAATCCATACAGCCTTAGCATGGCCGATATGCAAATAGGCATTCGGCTCAGGAGGAAATCGAGTATGAACGTGGTCAAACCGCCCGCTACGAAGGTCCTCTATTATAGCCTCCCGGATAAAGTCGGTCGGACTGTCGCTAGATATTTCTTTTTTTTCCTTCATTCCCAGGCAATCTCCCTCTTTTCAAACCTGATCGCTTCTTATAATAGCATTCTGGGCAGAAAATTGCCAGAACCTGGAAAGTTTCATCCTTAATTTTGCCACCTAGCTTGCAAACTAATTACGGCTAGAAGGATTGAGAGCGGGATAAGCGAATCTACCAATGTAGGCAAATAAAGTCAACCACAAAGGAGCATTAGAAGATGATCAAGGAAATCAAAGCGCAGGAACTCGATCCCGAGCGCTTCATAAGTGAAAAGGTCAAAGAGATTAGAGATATAGTAGGCGACGGTATGGCAATCAACGCTCTTTCAGGAGGCGTAGATTCGTCAACAGTCACTATGCTAGGACACATTGCCTTAGGCGACCGACTAAAAACAGTTTTCATTGATAACGGCATTATGCGCGAAAATGAACCACAAAATGTGCAAAGCCTATTTCGCGAACTTGGAGTAAAGGTTGACATAGTCGACGCTCGAGATGAGTTCTTCACAGCCCTCAAAGGAATTACCGATCCAGAAGAAAAACGTGAAGCGATCACTCAGACCTTTTATAAAAAGGTATTCGGCCGAATTGTGAAGGAAAGCGGGGCAAAATACTTGCTCCAAGGCACGATTCTAACCGATGTTGATGAAACGGTTGCAGGCATCAAACGCCAGCACAATGTCTTCGAGCAACTTGGCATTGACCCACAATCAGCATTTGGCTATAAAATCATCGAGCCACTCATCCAACTCAGAAAAGATGGGGTTCGCAAGCTAGCAGAAGCATTGGGACTGCCAGCCAAGGTATATGAGCGCATTCCATTCCCAGGTCCTGCATTAGCTGCGCGCGTTATTGGCGAGGTTACGCCCGAGCGTATTGAAACTGTAAGAAAAGCGACGGCCATTGTCGAGCGCCTGCTAATAGAAACTGGTGCGTTTCAATATATGGCTATTCTCCATGAGGATAAGGTTACAGGCATTCGAGATGGGAAGCGCGAATTTGGCCAGCAAATAGAAATTCGATGTTGGGACAGCGTTGACGCGCGAACCGCCACTCCTACAAGACTCTCCTTTGACATACTGGAGAAACTAGCCTTTGAAATCACAAGCAAGGTGCCAGGCGTGGTGAGCGTAACATACAACATTACGCCGAAACCACCTTCCACTATTGAGGCAGTTTGAGCAAGAAGACGCAGGCTATTTAGGCGAGGTCCTGCAAGAACTGCATCGGATTGCGTAATCCAAAGCCTTTCCTTAACAGGCGTCCATTGTGAAATCCCTTAGGAAGGATGATTAATAAATGGCAGAAAAGGTTAGAATAGGCGTTATTGGCGTCGGGTCGCGCGGGATTGGTCTCTTAAGTATTTTGCTCCAATTTCCAAACACAGAAGTCCGAGCAATCTGCGACGTCAACGACTTTACCGTTAGAAATGCCCTAGACATAATTGAGCGAAAGACTGGCCTTAGAGCGGACGCGCACAAAGATTGGCGCAACCTATGCAACCGAGACGACCTTGATGCGGTGGTAATCGCTACTCAATGGGAATGGCATGCACAAATTGCAATTGCCGCAATGAAGGCTGGCAAATATGTAGGCGTAGAAGTCCCTGCATGCATGACAATTGAAGAATGCCATGAGCTGATAAAAACATCAGAGCAGACCAGCATGCCCTGCATGATGCTAGAAAACGTAAACTACCTCCGCAGTGTGCTTGCGATTACGAGAATGGTACGAGAGGGAATCTTCGGCGAGTTGATCTATGCTGAAGCAGGCTATCAGCACGACTGCCGCTCGCTGGCTTTTACAGAAGATGGGCACCTCACTTGGCGCGGGCATTTCTTTGCAGAAAAGAACGGCAATCAGTATCCTACCCATGCCATTGGGCCTATCGCATGGTGGCTCAACATCAATAGAGGTGACCGATTTGTCCGTCTGAGGAGTGTGAGCTCGAAGTCGCGTGGGCTGAGGGAATATGCACGGGCGAAGTTTGGGCCCGACCATCCACTCGCTAATCGCGAATATGCCCAGGGTGATATCAATACAACTATCCTCGAGACCGCAAACGGCGTGACTGTAACTCTATACTTCGATGTATGTTCGCCCCGCCCTTATGACCCCATCTTCCGCCTGCAGGGAACAAAGGGAATTTGCGAAGGAAGCGCTGAACGAATCCACATCGAAGGAACGTCACCCAAAGACCAGTGGGAGCCTCTAAGTTCGTATTTGGAAAAGTATGACCACCCACTTTGGAAAAGCATGGAGTCAGAAGCGCTTAGAAATGCTGGCCATGGCGGCTGCGATTATGTAGTAATGCATGAATTTGTAAAAGCAGTTCGCAACCGCACACAAACACCTCAAGACGTCTATGATGCAGCAACCTGGAGTGCGATTATCCCGCTCTCCTTCGAATCAGTGAAAAACGGCGGCATGCCCGTGGAATTCCCTGATTTCACATCTGGCAGGTGGAAAACCACCCCGCCAATTCCGGTTTAAGGCGCTGACGCCTATAAACCAATTTTTCCAACATAAAACCGTAAAAAAAACAACCCTTCACACTCTCCAAGATGGGTATAGGTGAACATTGCAAAAGCAATGATATGTCGGTACAATAAACAAGAAACCTATGTCAAAGCTACCCAAAACCTTTAGGTACTGCTAATTAGCTATCAACAACGACCATAAACACTAAAAGGACACGCCATGAAGCTAGGAATTGACGAATTACTTCGGAATCGAACTTTACAAAAGGCTATTGAAGGCAAAAGGCTAGCTCTTCTTGGGCATCCTGCTTCCGTAACGCATGACTGCGTGCATACCTTGGATGTGCTGTTTGAATTGCCGGGCTTGAATGTTGTTGCGGCATTTGGGCCACAGCATGGAATGCGCGGCGATAAGCAAGATAACATGATAGAATCAGAGGACTATGTCGACCCAAGGTTTGGCATTCCTGTCTTCAGCCTATATGGAGAAGTTCGCCGACCGACCAGCGCCATGATGGACGTGTTCGACATACTCATTGTAGACCTTCAAGACGTGGGCACGCGAATTTACACGTTTGTTACAACTATGACCTATATGCTTGAGGCCTGTGCTGAACACAATAAAAGCATGTGGGTGCTTGACAGGCCAAACCCCGCAGGCCGCCCAATCGAAGGGACAATTCTCGAACCTGGGTGGGAAAGTTTTATCGGATGTGGCCCGCTCATCATGCGCCATGGCCTCACTGTTGGTGAGATTGCCCGCTGGTACGTAGACCTCAAACATCTTGATTTGGATCTGACAGTCGTTCCAATGGAAGGTTACAGCCCCAACGAAGCACCGGGGTATGGGTGGCCGATTCTAGAACTATCATGGGTCAATCCTAGTCCAAATGCTTCCAGCCTAAACATGGCTCGTTGCTTCCCCGGCACAGTGCTTTTCGAGGGCACAACGCTCTCCGAAGGGCGAGGCACCACAACTCCGCTTGAGGTAATAGGCGCTCCAGACATTGATTTCGAACGAATACTTAAACGCATGCGTTCTCTAGCACCAGAATGGCTACAGGGATGCTTTATCCGACCGTGCTTCTTCGAGCCAACCTTCCACAAGCACGTCGGCAAACTCTGCTCAGGCATACAAATCCACACGGATAACGACCACTATGAGCACGACCACTTTAGACCATATCGGATTGGCGCCCTCGCGCTTAAAGCCATTCGGCTTGAATACCCCGACTATGAAATATGGCACAACCTTCCCTATGAGTATGAAACTGAGCGCCTAGCAATTGACCTACTATCAGGCGGCACATTCCTCCGCGAATGGGTGGACAATCCGAGCAGTACACCAGCAGACTTTGAGGCTCGTCTTTGTCCCGATGAGCAAGCTTGGGCTGAAATCAGAAAGCCATACTTGCTATATTGAAAGCTACTTACATACACAACCAAATCATAAAAGACAATGCCGTCAAATAGCGGAGGAGTTCGCAGCTCCTTCTAACAAATTATAGGAAAAATATGACATCCAAGGAGACGACTTGCCATGCCCAAGCCGATGATTATGCTAATGATACTTTGCCTCACTATAGCAGCGGCCAACGCTGGGGAAAGAAGTCCCTATGGTGGCTGGACCGCTCTAAAGGGTAAAGCTACCGGCTTCTTTCATGTCGAGAAAATTGGCGATAAGTGGTGGTGTATTGACCCATCCGGAGCAGCATTCTACGCAATAGGAACCGACCACTGCAACTACAACGTCCATTGGTGTGAAGCACTAGGTTATGCGCCGTATGCTCAGAATGTCCGCAAAAAATATAACAACGATGAATCTGCTTGGGCGAAGTCGGCAACCGACCGCTTGAAACAGTGGAACTTCAATGCCCTTGGTGCAAACAACTCGCCATCAACTCGAGGGCGCGGCCTTGCGTATATGGAATTCTGCGGCCTAGGCGCGGATTACGCTGGGAAAGATCCCCTTGTACAACGCGTCCATTGGACCGGCTTCCCAAACGTCTTCAACCCTGCGTTCGAAAAATACTGCGAAGAAAGAGCGCAAGCTCAGTGTGCACCTCTAAAGGACGACCCATGGCTATTCGGGTGGTTTCTTGACAATGAACTCGAGTGGTATGGCAAAGGTGGCGGCGATGCTGGCCTTGCAAATGAAGCAATCAAACGCCCCGCAGACCATGAAGGCAAAAAGGCACTTGTAGAGCTTCTCAAGAAAAAATACCAAAAAATCCAAGAATTCAATGCCACATGGGGAACATCGTTTAACAGTTGGGAGGAAGCGCTCAACTCTTCAAATTGGAACGAACATGCAACCGAAAAGGTCTTTCAAGACAAAATTGAGTTTGTTCGTCTTTGCGCAGAGAAGTACTTCGCCATCACAACGAACGCGATTCGAAAGGCAGACCCGAATCACATGATACTTGGCTGTCGATTCGCAGGAAATGCACCTCCAATTTGGGATATCGCTGGAAAGTACTGCGACATAGTAACTTTCAACATCTACGGCCAGGTTGACTTACAAAAGCTAGAGCCGATTGGCTTAGTGGAAACTATAACAAAATGGTATAAGCAGGCAAAGCGTCCGATGATGGTAACCGAGTGGAGCTTCCCCGCGCTGGATTCCGGTCTTCCCTGCCGCGCAGGAGCAGGCATGCGAGTTCGAACCCAAGCCGAGAAAGCAAAATGCTTCGAGGTATACCAAAAGACTTTCTTTTCCCTACCCTTCATGGTTGGAAGCGACTACTTCATGTGGGTGGACGAACCTGCCCTTGGAATTTCAAAAAACTTCCCAGAAGATAGCAATTATGGGCTCGTGGACGTAAACGATGAACCTTGGCAACTTTTCACTGATACCGTAGCCAAAGTAAACGCCAAAGTATACGAAATTCACAGCGGGCGTACATCCGAGCTAAGCATAACCGGCGTTGAACTTGTTGATGCAGAGGGTGGCAAGGAAGCACAAATTAAAATCAAGAACACCGGGGTAATTGATGCAAAGTCGCCCGTATTGGCGAGGGTTGACGATAGACAAGTGAAGCCAACCTTATCAATCCCGGCTGGAGGTTACGGATATGTTCAAGTTAAGTATCCGCTGAAGCCGGGGGCGCACTACATCGAAGCAGAAGCCGACCCTGATGGGTTGCTAAACGAAGTCAAACTAGGCGACAACCGAATATCGAAGTTTATCTACGTTCCCGGCGCCTTTGGTAGAAAAAAGGGCATTCCCATCGGAATCTTCGGAAAGTCTACTGGCAAGTTTACGATTTCTATTCCCCTTTCAAAGGCATCCAGCCTCTTAAAGAAAGGCATATCCCCCGAACAACTAAAATTGATGAATGCGGAGGGCATGACAATCCCGGCCGAGATATTTGACCTCGACGACTCGGGAACGGTGACAGCGGCGGATGAGTTGGCATTCGAAATCCAGGTTCCCGCATCCCAACCGCAGACATTGTTTCTCGAGATTGCACCAAAGCCCTACGACAGTGATATCACAATAATCAAACCAAAGAAAGCACGCTCGTTCAGTCATGGCAGCAAAGGGCTCAGAATTACAAAAGCATTCAATAGTGGTAAGGCAATAGACGCTATTAATCTTGATGACATGCCAATGGGTTCATTTGAAGTGCTTATCCAGCAGGTCGCCGGCGACACGTGGTGGGATCGCCCAGACTGCACAGAAGAGTTGGTCATTTGGGCTGGATCAACGCGTACAAGATGCGAGGTGACGTTGAGTAGAAAAACACCTGGCACTGCCTCTGGTCCGTTCGCCTTCCGCACAAAATACGCTTTTGAATTCTATCCACAGAAAAACTGGTTCACCGCTCGGTTCATATCTCTTACGAACACCGACAACCGGCCGTGGACGATGGAGAGCTACTTCTACTATCCGCAGTCGGCTATTGGCGGGAATATGGAGGATGACGAGGTTGGACTTGTCGGAGCATGTGGGACGGGGGCTTGGATTGATCAGAAGGCAGGTGGATGCTATGGAATCATTGCACCTTCCTCGTCGGGTGTGACAGTCTATTTCTGGAAGGACGACGCTGGTAACGAACACGCAGACGCAAGAAAAACAACAAGCAAGTTGTTAAAGCCAGGAGAGACTTTTGCCCAACCTGGCGAGCCAGTATTCATATTCTGTGCAACGACAAAGAATGACCCGGAGCCATGGAAGGCATTTGAACAGGAGATTGGATTACTGCCAAAATGGGAGATATTCCGCTAGAAGGGGCTGGGCGACAAAATCGTTCTTTTTGCTCTTGATTTGTGAAAATTACTGCGTAAGTCCTTGAGAACTAGAGGACTTCAAAATTCCTGCTTATCAGTTTTGCAATCTTCGCCGAATGCCATGCGCATTAGATTGGCGGCAGCATTCAAAAGGATGGCACCTCTAGCGGCGTCAGGATCGTCCACAATCAACCGCCATATGCCAGATTCAGTCCGAGAGCCACGTGCGAAGATAAACGCTTTGTCGCTACTATCCTCAAGCTCAATTCGCCAACCGCCGGTTTCGTCGCCGGTCCGCTTCTCCACTTGGTCTGTCCCCTCAAAGTTGACGAACCGGTAGGAACGATAACTGGTTGATAACAAGGGCCAAACCTTGCGCACAAAGAGATCCTCCATGCGAGCCTTTATTTCGCCATGCGGCAAGGCAGGTCCTTCCATACGTAGCATGCGATTGAAGTGCTGAGGCAAGGTAGCAAGTATTCCAGGCAGACGAAGCTTACCACTCGGCGGAGTAAAGCCGTTTCTTGCGAGGGCCCACCGCAGTTGTTCTGCCAGTTTCGGCTCCTCATCGCCTAGAGCCGCGCACAAGGCGGTCTGAAGGCCATCACGACAGGTAGATTCCCCGAATATTGTTCCACCATTTGGCCCCTCAACGCCAACAGGCACATCGTATCCATTTCGACGCAGTTGGTGCATCTTAGTGACGACATTGATTTCGCCAGTCTCAACCATAAAGACCTCTGCGCCAAATATGCGAGCAACTTTTTCAGAAATGCCAGAGGTTGCATCCGAGACAACAACCGCCAATTTTCCGCCATGCTTGCCCGAGCTCTCCCTATGCGCAAGTACAAGAGCGATGTTCATTGCCGCTACCTTTTGGGGATGAATGATTGCATCTTCATCATTGCCAGGCAAGACGATGTTTCCGCGATCAGCATCATAATCGAACGCTATTCCAAACCTTGCATTCCTCCGCTGGGCAGCGCGGGAAATTCTTAGAAGCATATGGCGACCGCTGGCTGGGTCAATGCCATCAGTATCAATTGAGTGTTCTGGATAGCCAATTTCAGCGTTCTCTTCGATGGCCCGGACGCCGAAATGCTCAAGAACCCTGGCACCGATTCCGCACGCAGCACCACCATTCGGGTCGAGGAGCGCCGGACCTAAGGTGAGGGGTTTCAGACAATGTGGTATAATCCCCCATTCTTTACCCATGGCATCAAGATAGCCACGTTCTGCCCTTACTCGGTGAAAGCTATCATTTATGACTACTTGTGCTATGCTTTTTTCGTCAATTTTATTGAGTGAGGTTAGGAAATCGCCAACATCTCCGTCGGCGATTTTGCGCACCTGCTTTACAATAGCCGCCATAGTGTACGCAGATAAGAGTGCACCAGGTGGAGCATTTCTTGAATCCGTCATTCGAACACCGGTGAGAAATTTGAACCCATTGTCGGTCAGTGGGTTATGGCTGGCTGTTATCATAACCCCGCCAGATGCTTTCAAGACTCGAACGGCTGTCTCAAGAATTGGGGTAGTAATGATGTCCAAATTGAGGATTCTTAGACGGCTTCCCGTGGAAACAGCCCCTGCAAGAAATCCACAGATAAGGGCCGAAGCAATGGCCTCGCCTGTTGGCCTGGGGTCTCTGCCTATTAGAAGCGTTCCCCGTGTTGTCCCTTCAAGTACATGCCTTGAATAAGCAAAACCATATGCTATTGCAAGCGCCTCTTGAGCGTCTGATATCCCTGGCCCACTTCCAAAAGAAGTTCGGACACCTGAAAATGACTGCACCAGAGAAGAATCCGCAAGCGCCTCGCTAAGAAGTCTTATAATAGACTCGCCAACTTTCATATCTACTCCGACCTTAGTTTATCGAAAAACAAGGTCGGATGTCCAGATTCCCTCTCATGAACTCACTGAGGACCCCTAAAAACGGAAAAAGTGGATGCAATTAGTGCTTTGCTAACAATTTCGGCAATTATAAGACCTAGCACAAAAGAAACACCTATTTTTGCACCTTGAACTCGACTGGCATATCGGTAGCCATAAAAGAGGATTACAATCGACCAGATAGATAAGCCAACAATCACAAGAAGACTAATAAGAAGCAGAGGTGTCATCATCTTCTCTGGCCGAACCACAACCTGGTCGCGTGCCAAAGTAACCGCCGCCAAAAAGACCTCTCTCACGGCAGGTTGAGCAATGACAAGCGCCGCAATTATATAGGGAAAGCGTGCTAACCCTGCTGCCGCTAGATGTGCACCAATACCTCCATTTCCTCTGAAAATTTTTGATGTCAAAAAGAGGAAAACTCCAAGACTCAACCAGGCAATCAAAGATTCAGAAATCAGCAAGCCGGCTGGCGAAGTCCCCGTTGTTATGTGCATATCTAGAGCGCCATCGAGATGAACCTGCCCAAAAACTGCCACTGCAGTTAAGATTATTACAATGAGCAATGCTATTACAAATCCTTTGCCCTTACCCAAAATTGCAAGCGGATTGTAAAGAATTCTCCAATCCATTACACACACCTCCTAGCCCAAAAGGTTACTTTAGCGTTGTTCCCAATTGCTTTGCAACAAAAACCTAAATATAGCAAGCGGATAACAGTATATCATGCCACCAACTGTTCTTCAAAAGCCTGAGCTTTGTTACGCTTATTGACAAATTGAAAGCAAATGACGTAGCTTAAATCCAGCAAATCCGCTCTAAGTGGACGAAAGAGGCTGCGAAAATGAGAAAATATCTCCCCGCTGCCGCGGACTTAATTGTTTATAAGGTTACAGGCGCTCTCATAGCCTTTGCGATACTGATGCTTGCACTTGCAGGCGGACTGACTATGCTGCCAATGCCCGTCGTAATAATCATGTACAGCTTAGCAGGCGCAACAGCCATTATTCTCAGCATCGGCTGGCTGATAAGGCCATCACGATATGAAGTAGGCAACAATAAGATTACGATTGCAAGGACTTGGCCATTTCCGCCAATTACAATCCGTTTATCTGATATCAAAGATGTCCGTCATTTAACTCTTGAATCGCTCAAGCCCGCTTCGCTTGCACTTCCATGGATTTTTGGCTACTCTGGACGCTTTAAAAGTAACGAACTTGGCGACTTATTTATTTCGGCAACGGGAATTAAAGAAGTTGTCCTTGTAGAAACAAATGACGGGAAGTTTATCCTAAGCCCATCGAACCCAAAGCGCTTTGTGAAGCACGTGCACGATGCAATAGGCAGATAACCGAACCAACCTCCTCGTCAACATTCCAAGTTAAACACTTTTGAGATAAAGCATTGGCACATAATTACAACTTTTTTGATGATGCTCCACTATTTATTAAGCATATGGGAAAAGCCAGATTAAACTTGCATTTCGACTTCTTCTTTGCTTTCAACTTCTGAAGGAACAACCGCCAACCGCCCGAGTAGTCTACGCTTTCTATCCTGCCATCCAGCCATCAAATCATCGAAGACGGAATAGAGCGTTGGCACTACTACAAGCGTAAGCAATGTGGATACAATCAAACCCCCAATAACCGCAATTGCCATGGGTGCACGGAACTCAGATCCGCGCCCAAGCTTTAAGGCAGTCGGCAACATGCCAAATATCATGGCAAGAGTTGTCATTAGAATGGGCCTCAACCTTGTTGGACCAGCCTCGAGAATTGCCTCATTTCGTTCCTTGCCCCTACTTCTGAGGGTATTGGTATAGTCAATTAGCAGGATTGCGTTCTTTGTCACCAATCCCATGAGCATGATAATACCAATCATGGAAACAATGCTCATAGTTTCGCCTGTAATCACAAGAGCAAGAATCGCTCCAATCAGCGCCATTGGTATACTAAACATTATGATGAATGGATTTAGAAGGGATTCGAACAGAGCAGCCATAAGCATGTAGACAAGTAGAATTGCAAGGATTAGCGCACTACGCATATGCCCGAAGCTTTCACCCATCATCTCCACTTGGCCACCCCAGCGATAACGCACATTCCCCATGTCAATCGCTTTTAGGTTGTTATCAATAGCCTTCCTTACCCCTTGGAGGGCATATCCTGGCATTAGATCGGCTGTGACAGATATCTTTCGCTGACGATTCTTCCGCTCAATCATAGTCGGCCCGGTAGTTCTCACAATATTAGCGACATCTTGAAGAAAAATTGGCCTACCATTCACCGAACCTACAACTGTGCGGCCAACATCTGACAGACTATAGCGATCGTATTCATTCAACCGAACTCGAATATCATATTCCTTTCCTTCTTGTCGGAATTTGGTATCAGTATTGCCCGCTATTGACATGCGCAAAGCTGATGCAATCTGCCCTACTGTCAGCCCCATATTTGCCGCTTTCAAGCGATCAATATTTGCCTTTACCTCTGGTTTGCCAACCTTCCATGAGAGGTCTGCGTTCATTACGCCGGGGGTACCCGCCACGATATTTTTCACTTTTTCAGCAATCTGGTTTCGTTCGGCATCCGTTCCACCCGTAAGCTCAATATCAATTGGCATCTGGCCGCCACCCATGCTAGCTTGGGCTTTCACTTTGATAATTGCACCTGGGATATCTCCTATTTGCCGCCCAAGGTCCCTAGCTATTTCAGAATCCAAACGAACTCGCTTGCGTTTATCTTTTGGAGTGAAGGGCCGCAAAATTCGGTCAAATGTGCTTTCCTTCTCTTTAAGGGCAATGGTCACTTCCGCAAAGTTCGGACCAGTCGAACCCGCTTGTATTCTGCCACCTCCGCTAGTACCAACCTTAGTGAATATATCCTTCGCCTCGGGAATCCTAGCTGCAATATCCTCAATATGAGCTGCCACAGCATCCGTGGCGGCGAGGGAAGTACCTGCAGGCATTTCAATGCTGACGCCAACTGCACCCTGGTCAATTTCCGGGAAAAAGTTGGTACCAAGGAATGCGCCCGCTACCAAGAAAACAAAGAGCAGAGAACCAAACCCAATGGTAATAACTTGCCATCTATGTCCTAGTGCCCAAGATAAGACATTTCTGTAATGTCTATCCAGGGAGTGATAAAATTCATCGAACTTGGCAAACAACCCAGTCTTCGCTTCCACTGCCTCATCCTTGCGGTACCATCGCGAAGCAAGCATGGGGGTGAGCGTAAACGAAACTAGGAGCGAAAAGAGAGTTGCCGATGCAACAGTTATGCCGAACTCCCTAAAAAACATGCCGACGATTCCGCCCATAAAAGCAATGGGCACAAAAACAACGACATCAACCAGCGTTATCGTAATAGCCGCCAGACCAATTTCGGTTCGCCCATTTAACGCTGCTTCTGGTGGCGACTCTCCTTTGGACAAGTGGCGGTAGATGTTCTCGAGAACAACAATCGAGTCGTCAACCAAGATGCCCACCGCCAAAGACAAACCCATCATAACCATCATATTCAGGGTAAAGCCGGCAAAGGATATTGGGATGAATGTGGCTATAATTGACGTCGGGATGGCGATGGCAACGATGAATGTGCCTCTGATGTTATGCAGGAATAGAAAAACAATTAAAACTGCAAGGAATGCGCCAAGGAAGAGACTTACATTAACATCCGAAAGCGCTTCGCGTACGCGCTCTGACTGGTCAAGCACGATTGCAATCTCGACATCTTTAGGCAGGATGGCTTTCAAAGCATTGAGCTCTTCCTTTGCGGCATCAACCACTTCGACAGTGTTGGCATCCGATTGCTTAATGATTTCAATGCCGATGCTTTCCTTTTTTTGAAGGCGAGTAAGCTGTTCACGCTCTGCTGTCGTGTCCTTAACCTCTGCTATGTCGCTTAAAGTCAGCACTCGCATGCTGTTCTTTGGTCCAGGTAAGCTCAATTTCAGGTTACGAATATCATCTACGCTTTCAAACTCACCCACAGCCCTAATGGCATAGTCGCGCCTTCCTTCTGTTATCCGTCCACTCGGGAGGTTAAGGTTGGCTACTGCAATTGCTTGCGCAATTTGATTTATCGAGAGGCCGTATGCTTCGAGGCGGCTTTTATCAACATTTACTTGTATTTCACGAATATCGCCGCCAGTAATGTTAACAGATGCTACACCTTTTAGCTTTCCAAGCTGGTCTTTGATTATATCGTCTGCGATCTCCCTTAGTTCCTTCGCAGGCCGCTTGCTTGACATGCCGAGCGTCAGTACGGGAATAGCACTAACGTCAACCTTTTGAATTACCGGCGCTTCAACATCATTCGGTAGCTTGTCTCTTGCCGCGTCAACTTTGGCGCGAACGTCAGCCATTGCTACGTCAACATCGGTCTCTAACTCCAGCTCAATGCCAATAATCGAGATGCCTTCTTGAGAATAGGACACCAAGTTCTTCATACCATTGACAGCACCTACGGCGTCCTCAATTGGCTTGCTTACAAGGGTCTCTATCTCCTCTGGACCAGCCCCGGGGTATACAGTCATTATGGTTATAAAAGGAAACTGTATCTTAGGGTATAAGTCGGTGGGCATTCGCGATCTGGACTTAATGCCCAATACAGCAATTGCTGAGAACAGCATCAATATGACAATTGGGCGTTTGATTGATAGGTTAGTCAACCACATGAACTTTCACTCCATCGGAAAGCTTATCTTGGCCGCTCACGACGACTTGGTCGCCGGCCTTGATTCCATCTAAAATCTCTGCTTCGTCCCGGGTCATGAACCCCACTCGGACTTTGCGCAGGTGGGCAACCGAATCAATGATTTGGTAGATGGTATAGCCGCCACCATCTATCATCAATGCGTCCTTTGGTACAATCACCGTATTGCTATGGCGGGCAATGCGTATGTTGCCCCTAGCAAACATGCCAGGCTTTATCTCATTATGTGGATTAGGCACTGAAATCCACACTCTAAGCTGCCTCGTGCTGGTATCCGCTGTTGGCAATACTTTCAAAACACTGCCCGTAAATTTGCGGTTTGGAAAAGCATCTACTTGGACCTCTACGGGCTGGCCTGGTTTGATCTTCTGAATATCAATTTCCGACACGGCGGCGTCGAAATAGACTGTATTCAACGCTACAATCTCGATTAGTGGCACGCCTGGCGTTGCCATCTGCCCAGGCTCAGTCATGCGCTTTGATACTGTTCCAGAAATCGGGGTGCGAATATAAGCGTTCTCCAGCTGTTGTTTCGCATAAGCCAAGTTTGCTTCAGCTTGAGCAACACCTGCTCTTGCAGATTTAATATCCTCAAGCCTTAATTCCTTTTGACTGCGGTTTGCCTGAGCTATCCGAAGAGCCTCTTCGGCTTGTTCGACTTGCTTCTGCGCTGCCTCGATTTCCTCTTCACGTGCTCCTGCTTTTACCAAGCTTAATTGTTGTTTTGCGCTTTCGTACTGGGCTAATGCGACATCGTATTGCGTTTGCGCCTGGTCCATCTGAAGCGGAGAGATGGCACCTTGGGCAAAGAGGTTTCTCATTCGCTCAAGATTTGACTTTGCATTTTCGTAGTTGGCTTTCGTGGAAGCGACAGCGTTCTCTGCTTGGGCGATCTCCTGGCTTCTAGCGCCCTTCTTAAGCATCTGCAGGCGGGCTTTTGCTGCTTCTAGCGCGGCCTTTGCTGACACAATCTGCGCTTCAGTCTGCGTATCCGAAACACTCTTTGTGGTAATCGCCTGAGAAAGTCGAGCTCTGGCTGCTTGAAGAGCTGCTTCGGCTTGCTGAACTTGCGCTCTCAGGTCGGACGTATCCTGCTGAACTACAACAGCACCCGCGCTAACCCTGTCACCCTCCCGGTAGGGTACTGAGACTACGCGGAGCGGCGCCTTAGCTGATAATGTGACGGTCTTGAGCGCTTTAATATCGCCCGATACCTCGATTAACGAATCCATAGTCCCAATTTGCGCAAATGCAGTTTTTACTGAAACATTCACGTCTGATTGGCCAACAAGCTTACTTGTCTTCCGGCCAATCTGTCTCGATACAAATACTCCGAGCAAAACAACTATGATTAGTAAGATATAAATAGTGACTTTTGGTTTACCTCTTGCCATTTTTCCCCTCGAAAATTTTATCGCTCAGGCCAGTATTGACCTGGTAATTTGAGAAACTCATATATATCACCGCCGGCTTCTGCGCTGCAGGCTTCCTCTCTGCCTGAGAGCCTGGAATCGGTGGGATGATTATAGTAGCGTAAGATTGTGAAGGCAACCAGAACTTATCTGCTACCTTTGTATACCGAAGCTTCATTCTTGTGGATGGACCCCAATCAGGATTTGAGTTTATTCGAAGTATTAACCATCGCCGATTATCTATCCACAGAGTAGTATCTACACTACGCCCTTCGCGCTCATAGGACGCTTTGACAACATGACAACGGCAACCGTCAACGAACTCGGTTCCAACAAGCGAGAGTTTAGATGCCGCCATTATCTCTCGCACTGGATTGCCAACTAAGAGCCCCTGCCTCGGAAGCATGGCAAATCCTTCCTTGCTTTCGACATAGAGCTTGTTTGGTTTTTTAAAATAGATTTTCACTGCCGTCTCAGGTACATGGATGGTGGAAGATTCAACCTTTACCTTTGCTTCAACAACATAGTCTCGAACGGCGTCGTAGTTCGTAGCAGCCTTTTCCAGAATCTGCTTTGCAGTTAGAGTCCCTGCAACCGCCTGAACACAACTTAAAATATAAATTAGTAATGCTACACCTACTATGGGCATCAGAGCCCGTTCTCCCTTCCACTATCTATGAAAGCACATCTCTTCTTTGGAAAATTACCAGTCCGATGATAAACGCAACGGCTGAGTAGACAAGCAATACACCCAATGATTCCCAAATAATCGTGGTATCTATCGGCTCAACAAAGAGTCCCTTCCATGAATTGAAATAACTTGTTAGTAAATAAGGCTTGAGGAACTTAAAATACTCAATTTCCTGCAAGATTGCGGACATATAAAGCAAACCCATTCCACCAATAATAGCAACGTTGGCGTTGCTCAGAAATGTCGAAATTGCAAACGACACACTTCCTACAGCAAGCATTGCCACTGCAACTATGCCATATGTTGCTAAAAGTCTCAAGATTGCGCTCCATTCGGGGAAGACCCATATGCCGTCATTGAATACTACCAAACTTCCCTTGCCTAGGAACGCCCAACCAACCATATATGCCGCAACACCAGAAAATATTGCAAGCACAAATATATAGAATGCCCCGACCACATACTTTGAGACAGCCCAACCCACTTTGCTGATTGGACGACACAATACCGTTCTCAAAGTTCCATCCGACGCCTCCGAGGCAATTAAATCTCCACAAACTAGGCATGCAAATAGGGGCAAGAAAGTATAGACCACACCCTCAAGCAAATATCGCGTCAGAAACGCGGCATTGATAAACGAACCTGCTATGATAAAATCTTGGCTGATGCGCTCCCGCATATGGCGAAAAGGATCGCCATATTTAATAGCAATCAGCATCAGAATTATCATCAACGTCATGCTTATAAAACCAAAGTAAGTTCTGGGCTTACGCCACAGTTTTAGAAGCTCCATCCGGATACTAGTTATCATGCCTACTATCCTGAATGACGTCGAGGAAAAGATCCTCTAGGTTCATTTTCTTTGGAATTATCGAGAAAACCTCAACTCCAGCTGTCACTAATGCCCGGTTGAGTTCCGGTATAATCTCTTGGCGCACCCTTACAACCAAACAATCTTGGCCGCACGAGACAACGTCAACCTCGCCATTTCGTGCCGCTATCTCTGAAGCTCGCCCTACGTCATTCACCCCAAACTCAACCAAGTTCATTTCTTGTTGAAGAAGTTTATCAACTTCGCCTTCGGCAATGAGGCGGCCATTATTTATAATCCCAACCTTTGTACATATTTGCTCTACTTCGTAAAGGAGATGGCTTGACAAGAATATGGTAACCTTCTCTTCTTTGACAAGGTGCTTGATAAGCTCTCGCACTTCCTTCATGCCCTGAGGGTCCAACCCCGACGTTGGTTCATCAAGGATAACAAGCTTCGGCTTTGGAAGCAGTGCCTGAGCAATCCCCAGCCGCTGACACATGCCGTGTGAGAACGTTTTAACTTTGTCATTTGCATGGTCAAGCAAGCCGACGACATCCAGCACCTCATCTATTCGCCTGTCATCACATGCACCAGAGAGCCTACTCAGTAGTCTAAGGTTCTGCCTGGCTGTTAAAAATTTATAAAAACTGGGCGATTCAACCAAAGCCCCGACATACTTCAATGCCTTTATACGATCTTTCATAATATCATGGCCCAAGAGCCTTGCCACACCGCGATTTGGCCGGATTAAGCCAACCAACATACGTATCGTGGTGCTCTTCCCTGCACCATTCGGTCCGAGGAAACCATAAATATCTCCCTCCGCAACCTGCAGGCTTAGATCATCTACCGCAAGTCGGCCTCGAAAGTTTTTTGTAAGCCCAATTGTCTCTACAATTTGATGTTGTATATGCTGCATTGCCGAGTATGCTAATTTTTAGACCTATCTCCAAGCAGCTTAGCCATCTGTGATGGCCCGCCAACAGCTCGCTCAAGTTGGGCAAGTGCAATTTGGTAGTCGTAGATTGCATTTACGTAATTTGTTTGCGCAAGAGTTAAGGCCGCTTGAGCATCGAATACTTCAACTTGGGTGGATACTCCTCCTTGATAGCGCACTTGTGCAAGGCGCATACTCTCGCGTGCTTGCTCTAACGCCTTTTCTGCAGCCTTAATACGCTCCTGACTCTCCCTAAGACTGAGATATGCCTGCTGAACATCTAGCGTTACTCCACGCATTGTTTGCTCACGCATTGATTTTGCACTCTTTGCATCGGATGTGGCTTTTCTGACAGAAGCTTTGGTAGCGCCCCCGTCAAAAATATAATAACTTGCCGTCAGGAAAGCCCTCCATGATGATTCGCGGGGACTAAAAGTGCTGACATCAAAGCTTCGGTTATATGCCCACCGCAAGTTAATTCTCGGCTTGCCAGCGAGCATGGCTACCCTTGCTACTTCCTCGGCCGCCTTGACCTGCATCTCGGCTTTTTTAATCTCCGGACGCATGCTTAGTGCAACATCTACGCAAGCTTTTAAATTGACCTCAGCAAACTGAGGTATCTCTGGCTCAGCTAGGTCTACTTGCGCATCAAGAGGTCTAGCTAGCACGTTATTGAAAGCTGACTTCGCAAGCTCAAGTCCATTTTGGGCGATGATTAGCTGTTGCCTCGCATTTGCCACCTGCGTCTCCGCTCGAAGCACCTCGAACTGTGCCACAGTTCCAGCAGCAAGGTGAGCCTTCGCATCCGCCAGATGGGCTTCTAGAGCTTTGACATTTTCCTCCTGAACCTTGAGGAATTGCTCTGCCCGAAGCACATTAAAAAAGGCTTTCTTTGTCTCAAGAGTAATATCGTTTATGACTTGTTCATACTCTGATTTGGAAGCCGAAGTATTATACTTGGCAGTCCTCTTACCTGCTCGAACAATCCCAAAAACATCAAGAGGTTGTGTAAGTATCAAATCAGCCGTGCGGGTATATAGTGAGCCTAATGGAATTTCCCTTTCGCCGAATCTTACAACAGAAACCTCATCAAGTCTTTGGTAAGTGCCCTCCAAACTGAGCTTCGGCATTCCCTGACTTGTAGCCTCATCAACAGTTGCGTATGCCTTCTTTACATTCTCTAGGGCAATGTGCGCTCGAGGATTGTTTTGCACCGCCAGTTTTATGCTCTCTTCAAGCGTAAGCTTTTCTGCAAAGACGGCTGACCAAAGACTTAGTTGGAAAATAACCAATACAATAATGATAGGCGAACGAATGAATCCGCATCTTTCTACTAACCGGTCAATCATTGTTGTTGCTCCCGCTTTACATATTGTCCAACGCTATGAATGCTCCGAGCATTCGTTTGCCTCATTTGACTCGGCCAAGCTGAGACTCCTTGTTAGGTGATCTAAAAATTCGCGCATTGAGTCAATCTTGAGCAAAAATAAACCACCCTTGGTAGGATGGCTCATTATGAATAACTTATCGCCGGTATGAATGCCAAGCTTCTTTCTCGCTTCCGCAGGAATTACTACTTGGCCGCGCTCGCCCACTGTAACCGTCCCAACGAAGCATTCCTCTAATGCAGACTTAGGCATCATTAGTATGTTCACCTCTTATCCGCAACAACGGAAATGTCTGATAAATCAGACGTTGGTTACAATGTTAGAACATTCTCCAAACCCTGTCAAGCATTTCCTCTAGCGTGGCTGCCTCTGCCGTTCTTGTATTCTTTCGCCCGTTCAAGCCGATTGCGAAAGCATTCCCTCCTGTGATATAATTATTTTAAATTAGGTTAGTAGGCCAAAGTTTTTGGTTGCACGACAAGACAAGAAAAACATCAGTAGATACCGGGAGGTCTTTCGGGACGTGATAGATACCAGCGATTTCAGGAACGGGTTACACATAATCCAAGACGGCGAAATCTACACAATAGTGGAGTTCCAACACGTTAAGCCAGGTAAAGGTGGGGCTTTCGTGCGAACAAAGCTCAAGAATGTTAAAACAGGTGCAGTCATCGACAAGACATTCCGCGCCGGCGAAAGGATGGAGCAAGCTGTGCTGGAGCGGAAACCAATGCAATACCTTTACCATCAAGATAGCGACTACTACCTGATGGACATGGAGACCTACGACCAAATCTGCGTCCAGAAGGAAGCCTTTGGAGACGCCGTGAAATACTTGAAGGATAACCAAGAAGTCTGGGCATTAACCCACGAAGGCAGAATAATCGGCGTTGAACTGCCATACACTGTGGAGCTTGAGGTAGTTGAGACTGAGCCAGGCGTACGAGGCGACACCGTATCAGGTGGTTCAAAGCCAGCAAAGCTTGAAACGGGGGCTGTAATCCAAGTTCCATTCTTCATAAATGTGGGGGATAAGGTCAAGGTTGACACTCGCACAGATGCATACCTTGAGAGAGTAAAGTAGCCCATCATATTTAATCTACCTTGGCTAGGATAGGAGAGCGCGACATGAACCGCGCAAGCCGTGGAAGCTCGGTTAGACCAAGCGGTGTGACCGAGCCTTTTCGCAATCTAGTAGCACTTGGGTGGCAGGTAGGCGGCCTGGTATTTATACTTGTCGCTGGCTACCTAATCTGGGGACTTGCCACAAATTCGATAACCAACTCCTTTTCACTGCCTCCGCAAGACAAGCTGCGGGTAATACGCAACATCATTTACGCGGCCAAAATCCTAGGGGCAAGTGGAATAATCTTCCTCATCGCTGCTGCCATCCGCTTCTATGATGAGGAAACCGTAGGGTATTTACTCCTAATTTTCGGCGCCATCCTATATTGGGGAATTCCATCAACGTTTGCTGGCAAAATCCAGCTTCTCCCCAAGTCAATGGCTTACCTGCCAATGTACGTCCTTGGGCAATTCAAGCTCGTAGGAATAGCAGCCATTCTTCTTTCCGCGGTTTTCATAATAGGAGACCTCTACTTAAGATTATCGGGCGTGCGCCGTTTTGTCGAACAAAGGACATCTGAAAGGCGAACGGGAGCCGCTCTAGCAGCGGAGGAAGTAAAGCCTGGGAGGCTTTACTTAGCGTGCTGGCAAACACCTTACTGTCGCCCCCATATTAGGAAATACTGTAATGCTTACGAAAAGCGCAAAACTTGCTGGCGAATAAAAAGCGGCTGTTACTGCGACGAGGAAATGGTCATACGCATTCTCAGGCAGAACCAGAAGGCTGTAAAAGGCTTTGACATAAAGTTCAGCGAGACAGCAACCAGAAGGCAAAATCTTACACCAGCTCAAAAAAGAGAACGTTGCAGGAATTGCTTCCTTTATGCAGAGCACCAAAAGCAGAAATATAAAATACTCAGCCCACTTGTTTTCCCGGCGGTTTTCCTACTAATGTTTTATTACTTGCAACCCATAAAAAGTTTTTTACATAAGGCAATTGTATTTACAGAGCACTTTGCAGAAATCGCTTCCTTCGGCGCCAGGCACGGACAACCTGGCTCACAGCCGCCGTGGGCGAATCTTCCTTCCACGGCAAACGCAGTTGAGTGGCTACTTATATTTTGCATTTATCTTGTGATTGTAACTTACGTACTAAGATTTCTCGAATACTGCATTTTCAAGTGGCAGATATAGCACGCAAAGGATTGGTGAGAGTTGGACATAAAAGACATCGAACGGCTAATAAAGCTCATTAGAAACGCAAGAATCTCAGAGCTAACCCTTACTTCGGGAACATCAACAGTCAGGTTAAAAAAGCCCTTAAAGCAAGCTACGGCCCCAGTGGCGAAGTCAGAACCAGGCTATGCCATGAAACCAATAACAGCCGAAGAGACACCTGAGAAAGCTGAACCCCAAGAGGCTGAACACCTAATCACCGCACCAATGGTCGGTATATTCCACAGCATAGAGAGCCTTTCCTCTCCTGGAGCAAGCGTTAAGAAAGGTCAGACAGTCGGAGCCATCGAATCTATGAAGTTGATGAACGACGTGGTTGCGGATTGTGACGGAATAATTACCGAGGTGTTGATTGAGGATGGGATGCCGGTCGAATATGGCCAGATTCTCTTTAGGCTCTCAACTACTCAAACATAATTAGCGGAGGAAAAATATGTTGCGAAACAATCGTGGGCAACTCTTGCTAATTGAAATACTCGTAGTGGTTGCGATTCTGATGTTAATCGGGTACTTTATCATCCCCCGATATTTAGGGGAGCGCTCGTCGCCTGAAGAAGGCACGGTTGCAGGTCCGAAGGAGCGCGCAGAGAGCGTTGAGTGCATGAACAACCTGCGGAATATTCGAGCAGCAATCGAAATGTACCGGCAGACTGGAGAAGGGAAATTTCCGACAACGCTAGCCGAGCTTGAGTCTAGCGGCGTATCGGAAAGCATCCGGAAGTGCCCTGTTTCGGGCAAGGAATACAAATATGACCCTTCAACCGGTACCGTGAGCTGCACATATCCTGGGCATGAGAGGTACTAATGTTCAAGAAAATCCTAATTGCAAACCGTGGTGAGATTGCCGTTCGCATCATTCGAGCCTGCCGGGAGATGAAAATTGCCACAGTCGCAGTCTACTCTCAAGCAGACGCAAACTCGCTGCATGTACGACTAGCGGACGAGGCAATATGCATTGGGCCGCCAGCAAGCAAAGACAGTTACCTTAACGCACCAAATATCATAAGTGCCGCAATAATTACCCGTGCAGAAGCAATCCACCCTGGGTACGGCTATTTTTCAGAGGTTCCAAGTTTTGCGGAAGCATGCGAAGCATGTAAAATCAAGTTTATTGGCCCAAAGCCCTCTGCCATTGAAAAAATGGGTAATAAGGCTAAGGCGCGAGAAATAATGCAATCGGCGGGAGTACCTGTGATACCAGGTACGAAGGGAGTGCTCCAAAACGAGCAAGTGGCAATCAAAACCGCCGCAAAAATGGGATATCCCGTGCTTTTAAAAGCAGCCGCTGGTGGGGGTGGCCGTGGAATACGACTCGTCAGGAACGAAGACGAGCTCATTAAAACACTTAAAATCGCCCAAACAGAAGCTGAATCTGCATTTGGCAACCCAGATCTCTACATGGAAAAGTTTATCGAAGAACCAAGGCATATCGAGGTGCAAATCCTGGCAGATGAACATGGGAATGTAATCCACCTGGGTGAGCGTGAATGTTCCATTCAAAACAAGCGCCACCAGAAGATGCTCGAGGAGGCACCATCAGTTGCTTTGACCCCATCGATGAGGGCAAAAATTGGGGAAGCGGCAGTACGTGCAGCAAAGGCAGTTGGTTATACAAATGCTGGAACTGTTGAGTTCTTGCTTGACGAAAAGAAAAACTTTTACTTCATGGAAATGAATACTCGCGTCCAAGTGGAGCATCCGGTCACCGAGGCGGTGACCGGCGTTGATATCGTGAAAGAGCAAATACGAATTGCCGCAGGTGAAAAGCTTAGCTTCAACCAGAAGGACATCCAGCTTAGGGGGCATGCAATAGAATGCCGAATCACCGCTGAGGACCCCGAACGAGACTTCGCACCAGCCTCGGGCAAAATTGAGGGGTTGACACTCCCCGGTGGATTAGGCGTTCGCATCGACACTCATATATATCCGGGTTATGTCGTTCCTCCCTACTATGACTCCCTACTTGCAAAGCTAATCGTGTGGGATAATGACCGAAATGGCGCAATAAACCGCATGGCTAGATGCTTATCCGAGTTTACCATTGAAGGCCTTAAGACAAACATACCATTCCATATGAAAATTATGAAGAATGCGGATTATCGCCGAGGAGATTTATCTACAAGCTTTATTAGGCGTATGTTAGAAGAAAGCGGATAAGGAAAAAACCTTACCAACCAGGCAGCAACGCAATGGGTACTAAAAGCAGAAGAGCAGCCAGAGAGCTGGCACTGAATGTTCTCTATCAAGTTGATATTGCGCGAATACCGCCTCAAGAAGCGTTAGATACTGCCCTAATAAATGCAAAGCTTGAGGAAAGCAGTGCAAAGTTCGCAGAAGAACTAGTCAAAGGCACTTTAGAACACTTAAAAGAGATTGACGAACGCCTCAAGCGCCTATCCGTCGGCTGGGAACTTCAACGCCAACCTGCTGTAGATCGGAACATCCTCCGGATGGCGATTTTCGAGATACTTTATCTAGATCAAATACCACCGAGCGTCTCAATTAACGAGGCGGTCGAGCTAGCCAAGAAATATAGCACTGAAGATTCCGGACGCTTCGTGAACGGAGTTCTCGGAGCCTTGTTACGTGAGCAAGGAATCAAAATTGAGGAGCAACAAAATGAGGGCCAAAATTCTTGATGGATTAGCAACTGCTAGGACTATTAGAGAAGAGGTAAAAGCCGGCGTTGAGAAATTAATCGCCGAGCATGGGATAGTGCCCAATCTCGCAGTAGTCATCGTCGGCGAAGACCCTGCATCTAAAGTGTACGTAAACATGAAAAGAAAGGCCGCTATAGCGGCGGGAATGCTTTCGACTGTTCACGAATTGCCGACAGACTCGACACAAGAAAAAGTCGAAGACCTCGTCAAGAAGCTTAGCGCCGACCCAAGCATTCACGGCGTTATGGTTCAGCATCCAGTTCCAAAGCACCTAAACGAACAAAGCATCCTTGATGCTGTTGCTCCAGAAAAAGATGTTGATGGAATCAGCCGATACAGCTTGGGAAGCCTAGTGACTGGAGATCCTTTGTTCGTAGCAGCAACTCCTGCAGGCATTATCGAGCTACTCGACCGATATAATATTCCTATAGAAGGACAGCATGCAGTTGTAGTCGGCCGAAGCATAATCCTTGGCAAACCGGTCGCGCTTTATCTC
The DNA here is from genome assembly GCA_029907255.1 of Armatimonadota bacterium. Lineage (NCBI taxonomy): Bacteria > Bacillati > Armatimonadota > Armatimonadota bacterium. The sequence continues at coordinate 115,043 of JARYMF010000009.1, read as the reverse complement.
CTCAACCGCCATGCAACAGTGACTATATGCCACACACGCACCCGAGACCTGGCGGAGATGACAAGGCAGGCAGACATTCTCGTGGCAGCAGTAGGCAAACCGGAAATGATAACGGGCGATATGATTAAAGAAGGCGCAATCGTTATTGATGCAGGCTATAACAAGGTCGAAGGCCGCGATAAGGATGTTGGCGATGTGAACTTCGAACAAGCAGCGGAAAAGGCATCTTGGATAACGCCCGTTCCTGGCGGTGTCGGTCCAATGACGATTGCAATGCTACTAAGAAACACTCTAAAAGCAGCTAGCCGAATAGCAGAACGCAAATAGCTTTTGCTAATGATTAACAAAACCTTTGACCTGCAAGAATATTTTTCGGAAAAGCGCAAGCAAATAGAAGCCGCCCTCGATAGGTTTCTACCACAAGAGGACCAATACCCACAAATCCTCTTCCGCGCAATGAGATATAGCGTCTTAGATGGCGGCAAGCGGATAAGGCCAGTCCTCGTGCTGGCGGCATGCGAAGCTGTAGGCGGTGATTCCGAGAAAGCCTTGCCCACAGCATGCGCCGTTGAATTCATCCATTCCTTCTCCCTGATTCACGATGACCTACCTGCATTAGACAACGATGACTTCCGAAGAGGCAAGCCTACTAATCACAAGGTCTTTGGGGAAGCCATGGCAATGCTTGCAGGAGATGCGCTGCTGGCGCTCGCATTTGAAACAATCACCAAAACTGAAGGCGTGCCTGCAAACACAATACTTGATGTAACGAGGCGGATTGCCGCCGCTGCTGGCACTGGGGGTATGGTTGTCGGTCAAGTTGTAGATATGGAGTCTGAGGGCAGAAAAATTGAACTTGAAACGCTCGAATTCATGCATTCCCACAAAACTGGCGCATTAATCGAGGCGTGCATTGTTTGCGGAGGGCTTCTAGGCGGAGCAACTTCCGAACAGTTGGCGGCGCTGAGCCTTTATGGGCGAAAGATTGGTCTTGCGTTTCAAATTGTTGATGATATCCTCGACCTAGAAGGCGAACAAGAGAAGCTCGGCAAGACAGTCGGAAGCGACCTGCGCAAGCAAAAATCAACCTTTCCTGCAATACTAGGCTTGGAAAAATCAAAAGAAAAGGCTCTGCAAGTCACCCAAGAAGCCTTAAAAGCACTAGAAAGCTTTGACATGCGTGCAGAACCGCTTCGTGCAATTGCACGGTTCATAGTTGAACGCAAGACATAAGATTAAGCAACAAAATTCTCATTAAGGAAAAGCTATGGATTAACACACAAGGCGCCGGTCTGCGCTTCTCTGCAGAGGTGTCAAACTAAGAATGTCGGGAAAGAACGCAAGTTCCCTGCGCCGAGAAATACTGCCAATAGGGCTTATTTTGCTCGCGGCAGTGACGCTTCGAGCCGTATACCTGTTAGAATACAAGGCACACATCCCTTACTATTACCGCGTTACCTTAGACTCCGCCTACTACGACGCATGGGCGCAGAGAGTCGCCGAGGGAAAAGGATATGGGCCGATGCCATTCTATATGGCGCCGCTATACCCCTATTTTTTAGCACTAATTTACAAAATAGCCGGACACAACTACCCTATTATTTATCTACTTCAGGCGGTGCTAGGCACTATAAACACGATTCTTGTCTACATCATCGGGAGAAAGCTTATAAGCCGTGCGGTCGGTCTTGTTGCTTCTGGACTAGTGCTCATTTACTCGCCACTAATCTATCTTGAGACCAAGCTTCTCACTGAGATACTTGCCATAACTTTGAATCTAACCTCAATTCTCGCTCTGATTTATGCCACCGAGCGGCAATCAGCTAGCATGTTTCTAGCCTTAGGACTGGCTTTCGGAATTAGCGCTTTATGCCGCCCTGCTGCCCTCATAATGGCCCTGCTCGCAGTTCTATGGCTTTTGCTAAAATACAAACGCAACAACCGAACAATCTGCTATACTGCACTCCTCCTAATAGGCGTGGTGATTCCGATTATCCCGGTTACCGCGCGAAATTACTTTATAGGCAAGGACTTTGCCTTGCTTTCCACAAATGCAGGCATCGTGTTTGCCCAAGGGAACAGCGAATATGCAACCGGAATATCTACCCCGCTACCAGGGTTTAGCGGCACAATTCTCACCCAACAGCAGGAGGAAATGGCTCAGGCATCGAGTGCACTCGGTAGGCAAGTTAAGCCATCCGAGTCATCGGCATATTGGTTCAGGCTCGCCCTGAGCTTCATCTGCGAGCACCCATTCGAGTATCTGAAACTTCTTGGCCGCAAAGTCATCTGGTCGCTCCACAACCGCGAATCTCCCTGCAGTTACAACATTTATTATGAGCGCGAATATGTTCCTATTCTTCGCTGGCTTGCTTTGCCATTTCCCTTACTTGCCGGACTTGGGTTATTTGGATGGAAAAGATTGCGCGATAGACAGGTCAGCATTCTTGGTCTATACATACTTTCGATTTTCTTAAGCCTAATGATTTTTTCTGTAAGTTCTCGATATCGTGCGCCTATGGTCCCGGCACTAGCAATCTTTTCGGGTTATGGGCTGCTAGAAGCAACCAAGCTTGTTTTAAGAAGGGACATCCGCGGCACTATTTGCTTCATATTATGCATCGCTTTGATGTTTTTACCTTCACTAGTGCGTTTCCCAACCCCCACGGTGACAGCAGAAGCACCGACTAATATGGGATGGAGCTACATGGAGCAGGGCAAAGTCAAAGAGGCGATAGTCCAGTTCAAAAGGGCGCTGGAAATGAATCCAGAATTCTCACATGCGCATAACAACTTAGGCATTGCGTTGGCAAGACAGGGCAAAATTGACGAAGCCATCGCTGAATATGAGGAAGCCTTAAGACTCACACCTAACTATCCTGAAGCACATTTCAACCTTGGCGACGCACTTGTGCGCAAGGGCAGGCTCGATGATGCAATCGCCCACTACCAAGCATCAATCCAGCTTAGGCCAGACTATGCCCCAACGCGCGTTCACCTTGGCAACGCCCTACTTTTAAAAGGTTTGTATGACGAAGCAATTGCCAACTATCAAAAAGCGCTCCAACTTGACCCAGAAGTGCCGGATGCGCGACATAATCTGGAGGTCGCCATCGCCACCAAAAATCTGCTTGAGGGTTCAAGCAAAAAGTCAAAGCAGAACCTAGCAATAGAACACTATAACAGAGCGAACGGCCTACTACGTGAAGGCAAGTTTGATGAAGCTGCAAAGGAATATAAGAAGGCATTGGCTTTTGATCCAAAATTTGGCCGTGCACACAACAACCTTGCAGTAGCACTTTTTATGTCAGGACGGTATGCGGAAGCATGGAACGAGGTCATGCTTGCAAAGAAATATGGTGCCGAGCCAAATCCCAACTTCCTTCGGGGATTATCAGAAAAGATGCAAAAACCCTGAACGCGTGGCCCTTAAGTTTCTAGCTGAAGAAAATAACGACTTTTGGAATTCCTGCCAGCTACGCTCACGCTAAACCCACTGGGCGCTAGTTACCAACCGGACGGTGAGCTTCGTAACTGCGCAATCTCATCTCGATTTCAGGAGCTGCTGGTGAGCCCTGAGTTATCGCCAGCTGAAGCGCTCTGCGTGCCGTAGATATAGCCTGGTCATAGCGGCCAGCGGCGGCATAGGCGGCTGCAAGCGTATCCAGCAAACCCGAATCCTCATATCTGACGGCCTCGCATGCCGCTTTCGCCAGTTTTATCGCCTCTAGCGCATCGCGGTAAGTAGGCTTCTTCTGGGTTGCTAGCAACCAAGCCAAATTGTTCTTCGCCTCAGGCCAGTTTGGGCGAAGCTTTAATGCAACTCGGCAACTTTCAATTGCCTCACGCACTTTTCCTAGCTCCCCCAATGTTATGGACAAATTATAATGTGCATCCGGCAGGAACGGATCGAGTTCAATCGCCTTTTTATAACTCTCAACTGCCTCTTCAGATTTACCCTTTATGCCCAGAAGGATACCTAGATTGATGTGTGCTTGTGCATAATCTGGCTTCGCCATTAGAGCCTTATCGAAGTGCATTGCCGCTTCATCAAGCCTCCCCTGCTTTAGAAGAAGTCCTCCATAGTTGTTATGAGCCCGCGCATGCTTAGGATCTATTTTCAAAGCTTTTTGGAAATGAAAAGCGGCTTTTTCAAAGTCCATGCTTTGAAAATATGCAATTGCCAGATTATGATGTGCATCTGCCCAAGTAGGTTCGATTTTCAATGCCTTCTTGAAATGCTCGATTGCCTGAGCATGTTTTCCTAGAGCGGTTAATGCAAGGCCAAGGTTGTTTTCTGCCACGGGATTTTCCTTTGTCACTTTTAGGGCATGGCTGAACAACGTCACGCTATCTCGCCAATGCGTCACTTGCCTAAATGTCGTTGCCGCTAGAATCATGACAAGAACACAAGCTACTGCTGAGAAAATAAGGTTTTGTCTGATATCTGCTGTCTGGCACTTTTTCCCGACCTGCTTGCCCGTTCGGATAGACTCAATTAAATCAGGGATTCCCCACGCGAGAATAACAAACAAACCAATCAACGGAATATATGTGTATCTATCTGCCATCGCCTGCCAACCAACCTGAACAAAGCCAATCACAGGAACCAAGGTGCCCAAATACCAGAACCATCCAAACACAAGATATGGCCGCCTTCGGGACTGCCAGAGCACCAAGGCAGTAATGGCGACAATAATCACAAGCGCACCAATCATTTTCCATGCAACTATGACGGCTGGGTATGGATAAAAGACCGATAGGCCGCTTGGAATTATCATCTTGCCAATATATGAGACATAGGAGATTAACGCATTGCCTATGCGCATTCCAATCGGGTAACGCTCCAGCGTGGCGACACTGAGGCCCTTCTGCTGAGCGATATACGTGATTATTGCAGAACCAATGGTAAGCACAAAAAAGGGTATTTTCTCAACCAATAGTTTCTTATTCGTAAGTGTAGAGAACAACGAGGGATTTGCAGCGCTAAGACGGCGAAGAGGCCAGAAATCCATGAGGAGAAGAACGAATGGGAGCGTCAAAACCATGGGCTTTGCCATCAATCCAAGAGCAAAGAATACGATAACTGGGATGTAAGTTGCAATCCTAGGGGATTGAACATATCGGATGTAGGCTAATATCGTAATCATCCAAAAAAGGGTGCTTAGAACATCCTTTCTCTCTGCTACCCAGGCAACCGACTCAACATGAAGCGGATGCACGGCAAACAAAGCCGCAACAAACCCACTCTTCCAAATCGACCTAGTAAGAAGGCTAAGAATACCAAACAGCAATAGTGTGTTCGCTATGTGTATAAATAAATTTATGAGGTGGTGACCTATTGGATTCAAGCCGAAAAGCTGGCAGTCGAGCATGTGAGACAACCATGTAAGAGGATGCCAGTTGCTCTCGTGCATTGTGGTGAACGCCCAGCCAACGTTTGCAAGCGTAAGGCCAGCCCTAACATGACTGTTGTCTGTTACATATTCGTCATCGTCATAATTTATAAAGCCATTGCCGAATAGAGGCACAAAAGCAACGATGGCTACAAGTATAAGCAAACACCCGGCCAAATATGACCCATACATTTTGACAAAGCCATCCATTCCGCGAGCAAACCTCCCTTAGCCTTTGGATATGTGGTAAATAAAACTTCAAAATGGATTTTAGCTCGTTTCGAATTTAATTTCTTGGTGCCTGAAAAACGTCAACCGCCTCGCTTAACCTTAATTCAAGAATAAGTTTTGTGACATCTTAATCCCTAATCAATCTATTCGCCGGGATCGGGCATTTTTTGAGAAAGTGAGTTTAGCAATGCAGGCACCGGATTGAACCCATACCTCTTGCAGAGATGTATTTCTTCCCATGCCTTAGCATATTCTCCTTTATAAAAGTATGCCGCCGCCAAGTTATGGTGCGCTTCAGCATGGTTCGGCCTGATTCTTATGGCGCGCTTATATTCCTCTATTGCTTCGTCATACTTCTTTTGAAGCAGCAAAACATTGCCCAAATTGTTTAGTGCCTCTGGGTATTCGGGCTTGTAGCGAATGGCCTCGCGATATGCCTTAATCGCTTCATCAAACCTGCCAAGTCGCCTTAGTGCCAACCCCATATTGTAATGCGCCTCAGCAAACGAAGGCTTTAACTCAACAGCCTTCTTGTACTCCGCCAAAGCCTCGTCATACTTGCCTTGATCAGCAAGCATTTTTCCTATGCTAAGGTGGGCGCCGGCGTCGTCCTGCTTGATTCCCAAAGCCCTTGAATAGTTTTGCAGTGCCTCTTTTGCCTTGCCTTGGGCAGCAAGAACATTACCCATGTTATAGTAGGCCCTTGGGTCATTCGGGTTGAGTTTGAGCACCTCTTTGTATTCGCGGATGGCGTCGTCGTACATGCCTAATTGAGCATATGCATTCGCCAAGTTACCGTGCGCATCACCATACATCGGTGAAATTTCAAGCGCCCGCTTGTAGTGCGGAATTGCCTCCTCCAGCCGCCCCTGCCATGCCAGGGCAATTCCCAAGTTATTGTGTGCCGTGTCATTATTTTCCGTAACAGCAAGTGCGCGCTCGAACAAGGTTATGCTATTCTTCCAATACCCTACCTGAAACCATGTGCCTATCATTAAAGCAACAATCGCAATGCATGCCGCAAATGGAAAAATGGTCGTCGCTTCTACTTTCTGCCTTCCATCCTCTTTGCCATCGGAATTGCTCTTTCTAATCAATTCGGGTATTCCCCAAGCAATGGCTACGAAGAGACCAATCAGTGGTATGTATGTATATCTGTCTGCCATCGCTTGCATGCCAACCTGGACAAGGCCAATTACTGGTACCAAAGTGCCGAGATACCAAAGCCAACCTACCACCAGATATGGTCGCCGACTCGCAAACCGCCACACAAAATACGAAATGCTTGCAAGTACAACGAATCCCCACAGGACCTTCCACATCGCCAGGTCTCTACCAGGATGCGGATAAAAGCATGCTAAATCGTTTGGCCAGAGTGTTTTTCGGATGTAGCTTGAATATGCAGCGAAAGCATTAGCTATTCGAACACCGAATGGGTAAAACTCAAAGGTCTGAACCGAACCCTGTTTCTTCTGAGCATAGAAGGTTATCACACACGACGCAAGGGTCATCAGAAAAAGCGGCGTTTTCTCCCTCAAAAGGCTCATATTCTCACTAAACCTGACAAAACCTTTGCCTGACTTTCGCCCACTCGCTAAATTGCCCGCCTTATGCTTTCCCTCCACGCCGCAAGACACACAAAGCCCTGAATTACTAGAAAACGTTGTCCGACCAAGGGGCCAGTAGTCCATGAGAAGGAGCACAAAAGGAAGCGTTACAAGCATTGGCTTTGACATCAAACCAAGTGCAAACAAAACAACGACCGGCAAGTAAGTTCCCAGACGCGGTGATGACGCATATCGGAAATACGCCAACATGGTAAGTAGCCAAAAGAAGGTGCTTAGAACATCCTTTCTCTCTGCAATCCATGCAACCGATTCGACATGCAATGGATGTATGGCAAAAAGCGCCGCCACAAAGCCGCTTCTCCACACACATCCAGTCATTAACATGAGCACCAAAAAGAGAAGCACAACATTTGCTATATGAAATATCAAATTGGTCAAATGGTGGCCCATAGCATTAGGACCATAAAGTTGGGCATCGAGCATATGGGATAACCATGTAAGCGGATGCCAGTTGCTCTCGTGAATTCTGGTAAAAGCCCACACAATGCTCTGCGCCGTTAGACCTGCCTGCACTGGTGGGTTATCGGTTACATACTTATCGTCGTCATAATTGGTAAAGTCATGCCGAAGAACAGGCCAATAGACCGCAACTGTAATAATGACAAGTAATAATCCTACTAAATATGGGGAGCGCATTCCAAACCACCTTCCACTTCTTGCAAATGCCCCTGATGATACAAAAATTAGACATGAAGGAGGGTCACTCCTTGCCTGCTTTGATTGCCAAAAATTTCCTAAATTTGTGGTCAGGCTTAAAACCATGCTTCTCTGCCAGGCAAAGCTCCTCCCAGGCACGTTCATATTCACCAGCGATAGAGAATGCAACTGCCAAGTTAAAGTGTGCCTCTGCATAGCTGGGTCTAATTTCAACAGCCCTAGTTAGATATTTTATTGCACTTTGGTTGTCTCCTTTTTGGCCTAATACTGAACCGAGGTTCATCAGCGCCAACACATGGTCAGGCTTTATCGCTAACGCCTTTCGAAATTCCGCCTCTGCTTCTTCAAGCCTCCCTCGCGAGCAAAAAGCAATCCCAAGATTGTAGTAGACATCAGCATCATCTGCGGTTCCCCTCAATGCTCTTGCGAACTCCGTCCCCGCAGAGTTCAAGTCCCCCTTCTCAGCCAAAGTAGTTGCTAAGTTCAAACGAGCATCAGGGTAATTCGGCCTAATCTTGAGAGCTTTTCGAAAATGAGCAACCGCTTCATCGATTCTGCCTTTTTCTTTGAGTGCCACCCCTAGGTTATGATGTGCAAGCCAATTATTCGACGTCACTTTAATAGCATGGCTGAATAGAGTCTGGCCATTCTGCCAATAACCAACCTGCACCCAGGTGGAAACCATCAGGGCAGCGATGACCAATGCGGCTGCAATAGTGAATATCATGGACTCCGAAAACCGAGGAATCGAAAATTTTTCCTCCCTCCCTATATATTCACCCATGCTGGGCGCCAGCCATGCTATTATCATGAAGATGCCAATTAAGGGAATATAAGTATACCTATCTGCCATTGCGTGGGAGCCGACCTGAACGAGCCCAATGACTGGGGCAATGGTGATAAGATACCAAAACCACCCCACGGGAAGAAACGGCTTACGCTTACCTATCGCAAGCACCAAAAACGTTATTGCAACTATTAAGAGAGCAGCTCCGACCACCTGCCACTCTGGAACTGAATCACCGGGATGTGGGTAGAATACGGCAAGCCTTCGCGGCCAGACGGTCTTTGCAAGGTAGCCTACACAAGCAACCAATGAATTTGACAACCGGATTCCTAATGGAATGGCTTCCAAACTTGCCAGGGCTCTGCCGCCTTTTTGAGCGATAAGTGCCCCGACGCCCGCTCCAAATGAGAGTATTAAAAGAGGTATTTTCTCAGCTAAAAGACCTTTGACTGAAACCCTATTGATTAGCGAATGGCTTGACAATGCAGTACGCCCAATAGGCCAGTAGTCCATGAGGATGAGCACAAGCGGAAGAGTTACTAGCATTGGCTTGGCCATAAGACCCATTGCGAAAAACACAACAACAAGGATGTAGGTTCCAATCCTCGGAGAAGAGGTATATCTGACATATGCCCACAACGTCAACATCAAAAATAACGTACAAAGCACGTCTTTCCGCTGAGCAACCCATGCTACCGATTCCACATGAAGTGGGTGCACGGCAAACAACGCTGCGACAAACCAGCTCTTCCATGCTGAGCTAGTCATCTTATTTAAGACGGCAAACAGCAACAAGGTGTTTGCGATATGAAGAAGCAGATTTGTTAGGTGATAAATAAACGGTTTTTCTCCAAACAAAGTGTGTTCTAGCATGTACGACAGCCAAACCAAAGGATGCCAGAAACAAGCTTCCGTTGTTGTAAACGCCCAGGTTACCCCTTCAAACGTCAGCCCACGCTTGACATGATCGTTCTGTGTAATATAAACATCTTCATCAAAACCAACAAAATCGAAGTTCAATACTCGCCAATACACTGCAAGTATTATTAAAACCAGAAGAAATAAGCGCACATAGCTAGCCAAATTAGGTTTATTTACCATCTGGATTTACCTGCCTCTTCCGCAGCATCTCCAGGGCTTGCTGTGCCACCCTCAAATTCGGATTAATGCTAACAGCCTTTGCAAACTCTGCAGTAGCCTCATCAAATCGGCCCAACCTAGCCAATATTGCTCCAAGGTTGTAGTGCGCAAGGGCATTGGTTGGATTGAGGGATATGGCTTTTTGGTATTCGCTAATAGCTTCATTAAAACGCCCCAATTTAGAGAGTGCATTACCCATATTGGTGTGTGCATCGGCATATTCAGGTTTGGCTCGAATAGCAGCAAGATAGTGGCAAATTGCCTCGGTATACCTACCCTCAGCCGCAAGAGCAACTCCCAGATTGTTGTGCATCAACCAATTACCATGCGTGACGGCGACTGCATGCCGATACAAAGAGATGCTATCTTGCCAGTAGCTAACTTGGACCCAAGTGGAGAACATTATAACACCGACTGATATTCCAACCACCAATGGGAGAACATTGGAAGCGAAATAGTGAGGCAATCTACCCTTCAACCTTTCGCCTTGCTTGCCTTTGATTCTCAAATACCCGACCAAGTCTGGAACTCCCCAAGCAATCATTATAAACAGACCAATTAGCGGTATGTATGTATATCTGTCAGCCATCGCCTGGCCGCCAACTTGAACAAAACCAATGACAGGAATAAGGGTGCTAAGATACCAAAGCCAACCTGTTATGAAGAACGGTTTGGTACGCCTTGTAAACACCGCGAACAAAGAAATTGCCAAGAGAGTTAGCATCGCCAAAACAACCTGCCAAGTTGCTATTGAATTGCCGGGATGGGGATAGAAAACTGCTAAGTTCCTTGGCCAGAACATCTTGCCTATATAATTGACATATGAGAGAACCGCATTAGCCGTGCGGATTCCAAAAGAGTATTGTTCAAAAGAACCAACAGCACCACCCTTCTGCTGAGCAATGTATGTTATAACGCAAGACGAGATAGCTAAAATTAACAAAGGTACCTTCTCAAAAAACAGCCACCCCATGGAAGCCGCTCTTTTAGTTGACGATGAGTAAGAAGGAATAGACGAAGAAACACGGCCGAGGGGCCAATAATCCAAAAGAAGGAGCACAAAGGGAAGAGTCACCACCATTGGCTTTGACATTAGACCAAGGATAAAGAAAACAACAACTAACGCATATCTGCTGAATATCGGATTTCTAACATATCTGATATATGCCAATATTGTGAGTAAAAAGAAAAACGTGCTCAGAACATCCTTTTTCTCTGCAATCCATACTACTGACTCCACGTGAAGAGGATGCAAAGCAAACAACACTGCAACGAAAGCACTCTTCCATTGTGACCCGGTTATCTTACTCAGCAACCCAAAAAGCAAGAGGGAATTCACTATGTGAAACATCAAATTAACAAGGTGATGACCAGCAGGCTTTAGCCCAAAGAGCATGCAATCGAGCATGTGAAAAATCCAAGTAAGGGGATGCCAGTTGGCAGAATAGAACGATGTGAAAGCCCATTTAAGATTTTCTAAGCTTATACCTGTCCTAACGTGCTCGTTTAAAAGCACATATGGCTTATCGTCGAAAACAAAATCATGTTCCAGAACTCGACAGAAAACAGCTCCGGTTGCAAATATCAGAAATAGACCAACGGCAATTGAAAGTCTGTTCGCATGCAGATGCATCACCCTCCGGAATCGGCAATTCGCTCGTAAATGTAAATATCGTGTTGCTCAGGTAGTCCGCGGCCGTCCGCATCCCTATCCCAAAGGTACAAAGTAAACTCCGGAGAGAGTATATCAATAATGCCAACTGTATGATAATTGTTCATAATCTGATTTACAAACCAGCCGAACACTTCGTTGGTTGATCCCCTAGCAATACACCATGAACTTTGCATATTAAAGAAAATCAAATATTTCGGCTTTGCTTTATCAAGAAGCCGAATCATGTCACGCTGCATCTCTATCGCATACTGTTGGACTTCCACGAGCGGGTATGTGTAAATATAGGGCACGGCTGAACGACGATGTGCATAAAATGGTACTTGTGGTTCAGATCCAAATACTACAATTTTGTCCTTTTCACTAGTAAGCTTCCGGATATACTTTGCTATCTCTATTGATTCTGGAAATGGGCTGTTCTCGTAAACAGCTCTGCATAGCATACGATTGTCTGCTTTAAATAAAAGATCACCCTGCGTGTAAAGACCATAGGTTGATGCGAATACAAAAATAATGACGGGTATAAAACCGAGCAACGGAACTTTCGATTCTCTCAATACGCGATTCGTTGAGACAACGCTTCTAGCAACGAATAACGAGGCTGCGGGTAGCAAAAGTATAAAGTAATGTTGGCGAAAGTAGAGACCTGGACAAACAGCTAGGAATGAAAATACCAGGAAACCCACAAGAAACGCCGCATGCTCACGGGATTTCCTATCCCAAATAAACGCCGTTAGCCCCAATGCCGACAGAAGCCAAAGAGGCAAAACTGGTATCCCTATAGCTTCTGCGCTCAGATTGAAATTCTCGATTCCGGACGAAAGCGTGGTCAAGCGTGTATATTCGCTTGCGTACTTTACCGTCCAGAACCAGAACTTGTCAAAAACCCCCACCGCCAAGAGTACAGCGCACGTCACAACGTAGGGAATTGCAACCCCAACCGCCAGTAGCCCTTCTGCATTAGGTAGCCTTGGCAACACAACTGAACGATTCCTTAATCGGAGGTAGAAAGTATAAAGAATAGCAAAGATTGCAAAAAACATCCCATGCTGCTTTACAATAATCGCAAAACCAAAAAGCAAGCCGCTTAAGAAGAACATCAATGGCCGCCCTTTTGTGTAGGCTTTCAACAAAAGAAGCATACCACCGACTGCAGGCAGGATGACAAAATGCTCAGAGTTGGCCCACAAACCTTGTATCCACGGGCTTATGGAGAACATAGCAAAGCTAATCCCTGAAATGACCCCAGCACTCTCGCCCATCAAACGCTTGCCAACAAAGTAAATAAGAATAATAGTAGCAACATTTGCGCACAGAAGACCAAGGTGAATCCCAGCTATCGTTTGGCCAAAGAGCAGCATAATTAGCGCATAGACAACATAGATTCCAGGCAACTTCATACTATATGCCAGAAGGTAGGGTGGTACTCCTTCAAGCATGAGTCGTGCCATATAGGCATATTCGCCTTCGTCCCTCTCCAATGGAACATCTAGAAATCGGATTCGGACTATAATGACAAGCGCTATTGTAAGGAAAAGCGCTCCGCGAAGAGCCCAGATGTAATGCCACTTAAGCTTTTCTCGCAAGTTTTTCAAACGCATGTCTTCTAATTATGCTCCGAAAATTGCACTTTCTGCACTATTGCGAATAAGGGGAATTAAAAATTCAAGAAGCATTTATATTTGTTGCACGGCAAGTCTAACATGAGGTTTGACGCAGTGTCAACACGGGCTAGAATTAATCTGCTCGCTTTGGTTGACCCTCATCATAGCCTGTGCTATACTTTTTCAAGAATTTTTAAAGATACCTTGGCGGCAAGCAAGAATCAAGATGAATGCTGGATTAACAATATCGCCCTGGCGATTTTTTAGCGTAGATTACATCTGGCCCGTGGTAGATGTAATCGTAGTCGCTTTCGTCATTTACAAGCTAATGATGCTTGTAAAAGGCACGCGCGCATGGCAGATAATGTGGGGATTAGGAATATTCTTCCTCTTAGTTTTTATAAGCGATTACCTCCACCTCCGAGCACTCAACTGGATACTTAGAGTATTTGTCCCCTTGGGCCCGGTTGCGCTTGTAATCCTCTTTTTTCCAGAGCTTCGCCATGCGCTTGAGGAAATTGGCCGGCTAAAATTTCTAGGCCAAGGTTTCCATGCCCTAGGGCGAGAAGACATCATGGACTTCGTTGATCAACTTAGCAAGGCTATTGCCGAGATGTCAAGGACCAAAACAGGCGCGCTTATTGTAATAGAACGTGACGTTGGCCTTGACAACATTATTGCAACCGGCAACAAGCTTGATTCGGCTGTTTCCGCTGAGCTTCTGAGGACGATATTCCATCCCGGCAGTCCGCTCCACGATGGGGCGGTTATAATCCGAGGCAACCGAATCGTTGCTGCGAGCTGTACGCTTCCTCTTAGCGACAATCCAAGGTTTGGCACGATGATTCATACCAGACACAAAGCAGCTCTAGGGGTCGCTGAGGAGAGCGACGCAATCGTATTGGTTGTTTCAGAGGAAACGGGAACAATTTCCTATGCAGCAGAAGGAGAGCTTCTCCGCGGGTTGAGCCCTGAACAGGTCCGCGCAAAGCTTGTTGAAGCGTTACAACTTACCCCAGAAGACGAGAGGAGGTTCAGGCTCGGGCGAACGGTCTCAAACGCATTCTTAAAAGTGCGAATTGGGAGCACGTCGGGCGAGCGGAGAAACCCATGATTAGGCACAACCTTCCATACAAACTACTTGCCTTGGGTATAGCGCTCGTCATATGGTTCTATGCCAACAAGGGATACAACCCAAACGTCTCTAAAGAACTATCCGGCATTCCGCTGGCAGTCCGCAAGGTCGAACCAGGCCTAATTGTTACCAGCAAACCTGCTACAATCAAGGTCATCCTCGAAGGTCCTCGCGAGCATGTCGACGCAATAGCCGCAGACCCAGAGGAAATACAAGTGCACGTCAGCGCCCGAGGGAAGGGAGAAGGCAAGCATAAATTACCAGTAATTGTTACTCCCCCCCAAGGCTATGCTGGGCTAGTGCGGGGCACAGCCGTTCCCAGCGAAGTCTTCATCACTCTCGTCCGTGAGGCCCGACGGGTGATGAAAGCGGAGGTTGATTTTGCCGGCAGTCCACCCGTAGGCTTTCGTTTTGGCGCTCCCTCATTTACGCCTGCAAAGGTAGTTGTGCGGGGAATGCCCGAGCTCGTAAACCGCATAAGCCGCCTAACCGCGACTGTGCAACCAGGAGAATTAAGAGAGGGAATAATAGAGGGGGACTATCTATTAACAGCGCGGGACAGCAACGACCGCGAGATTCGCGGAATTGATATATCGCCAAGCAAAGTTCACCTTCGGCTTAGCTTAGAGAAAGTCCCTGCAAGTCGCATGGTATTTGTATGCCCTACAATTGTTGGACGCCCTCCTTTCCCTTACAAAGTAAGCAAAATTGACGTCCAACCACAGACAGTAGCACTGAATGGCCGGCCGGAACAGTTGATGCGTATAAGCACGGTAGGAACTGAGACGCTAAACCTCTCCAATCGTACTCGGTCTTTTACTCAGCGCCTCAAGATAGTGCCTCCCCCAGGAACTTCCATCTCGAATGGAAGCAGAGTTCAAGTTAGCGTCCAAATTGCCTTAATTCAGCCTGAGGTGCCAACCACTCCGCCCAAACTCAATAACGAACCGCAGTGACCAAGCATATAGCAAGCATAATTCAAGGAATTATGCAGCCTTATCCTGTGATTCCTCCTCAAAACCTTCTGCTGAGAGTTCGCTCAGAAAAGCCTCGACAACCTTGGGATCAAACTGGGTGCCGCTGTTATTCTTCAACACCTCAATTGCTTTGCTTATGGAAAAGCCTTTCCTGTATGGCCGGTTTGAAGTTAAGGCATCGAAAGCATCTGCAACAGCGATTATTCGCGCAAAAAGTGGTATTTCTTCCTGTGCAAGCCCAGAAGGATAACCTGTTCCGTCATAGCGTTCATGGTGATATAGAATTCCCGGGAGTATCAAATCAAGATTTTGTGAGCCACGGATGATCGAAACGCCTACCTGCGGATGGGTCTTGACAAGTTTTAGCTCATCTTCCGTAAGACTTGCCGGTTTTTCAAGCACACAGTCCGGCACGCCAATCTTCCCGATATCGTGAAGTCGGGCAGCCATATGTAATAGCTCCAACTGCTCATTATCTAGCCCAAAATGCTTGCCTATCAGTAAAGCATATCTGCTAACATTTTCCGAGTGGTTTCGCGTATATGGGTCTCGGGCATCTATGGCTGCAGCCAAGACCTTAATTGCACTTCCTGTCGGGTCTTGCAAGAACATAGAGACATGAGAAGGATCACTTGCACGCGCTCCAATTCCGGCTTTGTAAGCACATACTCGGTCACGCCCAAGTCGCTTTGCCTGATAAAGCGCTGAATCCGCCGCCATTATCAAACCCATTTTCTCCTTGCTGTGCTGCGGGTATACAGCTATCCCTATGCTTACCGTCAAGCTTATTGCTTGGTTTTCGGCATCCCCTATCAATTCTTTGGTAAGCTTAAACGCATGCGCGGATACAGCTCTTCTAATCTTCTCGGCAGTTTTCAAAGCACCGAGCAATCCTTCCCCAGGTAGTATAATGGCAAACTCCTCACCACCATATCGAGCTGCAATATTCTTTTCGTGTAGATTTCGCTTAAGCAAACCAGCTATTTGGCGGAGAATATCATCGCCGGCCATATGTCCCAGTGAATCATTAATCAACTTGAACCTGTCAATATCAAGCATCAGCAGAGCAAGTTCGCCCGATTGCTGTTTGGCACGGTCAATCTCTTCTTGCAACCTGGCTTGAAAGTAACCATGGTTGTAAAGCCCAGTTAGATAGTCCAAATTAATCCGGGAAAGCATTTCTTCCTTATGTTCGAGCAATTGCAGAATTTCATTGAAAGCACTAGCAACCTGTCCTATCTCGTCAGACCTATGGTCATCCGTAAGCCTTGCCAATTCTCCCTTAACCACAGCATGCAAACGACTGACAAACTGCGTGATTGGACGAAAGATAATCGCTGAGAATATTGAGGTCAGCACGATGGAAAATATGACGGATGTTAACAAGAAAAATGCACCCACACGCCGCATTTGGGCCAGCTCACTTTCAAGCTGGTTGGCAGACACTTCTACTCCCACGACGCCTACCAACCGGCCCGAGCTGTTCCGAATTGGCGCATATCCTGATATCCAATTGCCCCAGGGGGCATGCTTGACCTTCGCGACGGATGACGGGCGCAAAAGCGCGTCCCTCAATTCTGGTAGTTGCGATGCGTCAAATTTGTCGCCGATGTGGGGAACAAGCTTTGAGCCTTGTTCTGTGCCTACGAGAAATTTCCATGTCTTGAGATTCTTGCTCGGACGCAGTATGTAGATACGTCTTACTTCGGGATTTGCGGCTCTATAGCGGACTAACAGTTTCTTTGTTTGCCTGTATGCTTCCGTATCTTCGTCTCCGCGCTCATGAAGCAACTCAAGCTCTTCTGCGTTAATTTGTTGGGCAACGCTGTTGGCAAAAAACGCAGGCCTTTTGCATATCTCATCAAAGAGTGTTTGGCGAGCATAGTAGTAAAATGCACAAATACCGCTTGTGCCCACCAACATTACCAGACAGGCAACAAGAGCGCATAGTTTCCAACGCCAAGATGACTGGCCTGATGCTTTTGCTTTTCGAATGCCAATTTTCCGCATAACTTACTATTAATAATTGGCAATAATAAGCTTCTGCTTGAGTTTTAATTTGGGGGTTTTTGCGAAGGCATACTCTACTTAAACTCTAAGATTTCAGCTTTAAGGCTACCCATTGTCTTTACAGTATCGAACATTGCGCCGGTATCGCCTTCCGCTAGCTTGATGTGCGTTGCATCCACAAAGTCAGATGGGAGCGTCGGGTCAATTGGTATCCACTCGCCTACGTAACTCTCCGCCCAAGCATGGTAGAAAAATCCACCCTTCCAATGCACCAGACCAGCCACAAGTTTGGTAGGAATTCCAACGGCCCGTGCGAGAGCCGCATAAAGTATGGCGTAATCACGGCAAACACCGGTTTTCGTATGAAGCACATCCAGAGATGACCTGACAATTCCGATATTCCCTTTCGATTGCATGTTAGCATGAACCCATGACCTTAAGCGAGCAGCAGCAAGATAGGCATTCTTTTCGTTGCCTATGATATCTTTAGCCGTCTGCTGGATTTCAGAGTTTGTGGGTTGGACATAGGGGCTGTCACCAAGATACTTCTCCAGATTCGGATCCTGAATAGGCAAGTTAGGCGCATTCGCTGGAACGAAGTCGGAAGAAGTGATCTCATACTCAGCCGACGGCTTTTCGCCAGAGGTATAAGTCACTTTCTGACGCTTATCGCTAATCGCCAACGATTTGTCGGACAGCCCAATCAACCTTACCTTCATATATCTTACCTGCCGCGGATTTGGGATATCGGTTGTGGTCGGCGCCGACGTCATGACTGCAAGATCTGCGGGTGGCGTGTAGGCCCCTCCAATATTTTGCGCAACCTCTTGGGGTTCGCGGAGCATCACCATCCCCATTAGGGCGGTTACTTTCAGAACCTCGCCATTTTCATCTTGCCAACATGTCATTTCGCCCAATGGTGTTAGGTTTTTTACGACAAAGGCATCATAAACCTTATCACCCAGCTTAAGCTCCTCTCTTCGCAATACTTCAATCTGAAGGTCGTCGAGCATTAAGCTGATGGGATTGAAACACTTAACTGTCATTTTGTCGCCAATTTTTAGCTTCATCATGGCTGGGAAGAACGTAGAATCTCCAACTAGTTGACTTCCCTTCGGAATTGGAATCGTTTTCGTGCTCTTTTCGCCTTCCGATAAAAGCTCAGCCAAAACTTCCTTTTCGCTGAACTTTGCAGTAACTTTGGTAGTATGGCCGCCTGACGACATATCAAATAATTGATAAATCGGCGCAAACTCTTTATTAAGGTAGATGGTAGTCTCCATAATGATTTCTACTGGCTCGCCCAGAGAGAGGAGGCGCGTAAAGCTTGTGCTTTCTAGCTTATAACCCTCCTTACCCTGAAACTTTGCTTTGTCAATCGCGAACCTTGCATAACCAATCTTAGTATCGCCAAGATAGATTCCCATCCATGTTTCGCTAGGTATCTGTTGGCCATTAGCCGGCGCATGCGAGATAAGTGCCGCCGACACCATTACTGTAGCCGCTTTGATGATTACTTTTGCCATGTTAAACCTGCTAAACACTTTTGTCACGCTCCAGAGAAAAAATCTTTCACTACGCGTATTTGTAAAAGGAAGTTTATCCGCCACGTGCTACTTTCAGCCTGGTCAGCGCCCTTTTAAGGGCTGCCTCGGCACGGGCATAGTCAATTCCACGTGCGCGCTCCTTGAGGCGCTCCTCGGCACGCCGTTTGGCAGCTTCCGCGCGGGCAACGTCTATCTCTTCTGCACGCTCTGCCGAATCAGCTAAGATACGGACGATATTTTTGCGGACTTCTATAAACCCCCCAGAGACTGCGAGGCGTATCACATTACCATCTTGTTGGCGAACCACAGCCTCGCCAATATCAAGCTCAGCCACCAGCGGGGCATGGTCTGCCAGAATTCCAAGGGAGCCTTCGATGCCCGGAACGACCAAGGAGACTGCGTCCACCTGCAGAACTACTCGCTCAGGGGTTGCTATTTCAAGTTTAAACGTTTTTTGCGGCATAATCGCACCAAGTAAATGATGAGATACTAATGAATTTTAGCGACTGTCTACCACTAGGCAAGAGTGAGTGAAAATATCTCTTAAGCTGCTGCCTTTATTTGCTCAGCTTTTTCCACCGCCTCATCTATGCCGCCGACCATATAAAATGCCTGCTCTGGGAGATCATCGTGCTTGCCTTCGATGATTTCCTTGAATCCCCTTATGGTTTCGCTGAGTGGTACATAGCGACCTGGCTGTCCTGTAAACTGCTCTGCAACAAAGTTTGGTTGTGATAGGAAAAGTTGGATTCGCCGTGCCCGATGGACCACTAACTTATCTTCCTCTGAGAGTTCCTCGATGCCCAGAATGGCAATGATGTCCTGCAGTTCCCTATATCTTTGGAGCGTTGCCTGAACACTTCGAGCAACCGAGTAGTGTTCTTCGCCAACAATTCTAGGGTCGAGGATACGAGATGTCGAAACCAACGGGTCAACAGCGGGATAAATTCCCATTTCCACTATTCGACGTTCAAGATAGGTTGTCGCATCCAGATGCGCAAATGTAGTTGCTGGTGCAGGGTCGGTGGGGTCATCTGCGGGCACATAGATAGCTTGAATCGAAGTGATGGATCCCCTCTTGGTTGAAGTAATTCGTTCTTCAAGCGCCCCAAGCTCAGTTGCAAGAGTCGGTTGGTAGCCAACAGCAGACGGCATCCGTCCAAGAAGAGCCGAGACTTCCGAGCCAGCTTGAACAAATCGGAAAATGTTATCAATAAAGAGCAAAACATCCTGTCTCAGCTCATCCCGGAAGTATTCAGCCATGCTAAGCGCCGAAAGCCCAACCCTGAGTCGGGCACCTGGCGGCTCGTTCATTTGCCCGAATACCATGGTCGTTTTCTCGATAACGCCTGATTCCTTCATTTCAAGCCATAGGTCGTTTCCCTCGCGAGTACGCTCCCCAATTCCTGCAAACACTGAATAGCCGCCATGCTCAGTGGCAATATTCCTAATAAGCTCCATGATAAGGACAGTTTTGCCTACGCCTGCGCCACCGAACAGACCCACTTTTCCTCCTTTGGCATATGGGCACAGAAGATCAATAACCTTTAGACCGGTTTCGAACTGCTCGGTAACAGTGCTTTGTTCCTCTAGCGAAGGAGCAGGACGGTGAATTGGATACCGTTTTTCAGTGTTCACTGGACCGGCGTTATCTATCGGCTCACCCAGGAGGTTGAATACTCGTCCAAGCGTCTCCTTCCCCACCGGAACTGTTATTGGGCCGCCTGTGTCAATTGCTTTCATGCCGCGAACAAGCCCGTCAGTGCTTGCCATGGCTATGCATCTGACAACCTCGTTCCCTAGCATCTGCGCAGCTTCGACGGTCAAATTAATATTTCTGCTCTCGTCAACTATCTTGATTGCATTTAGAATTTCTGGAAGCTGGCCGATTGGAAATCTTATATCAACTACTGGCCCAATTACTTCGATAACTCGTCCTTCTGCCATGTCTTGAGCTCTCCATCCTAAGGGGCAAGTTTTATGTTCTCTTACGTAGAAGAAATATGCCGCCTGCCTATTTCACTGCCTCCGCGCTACTAACAATCTCAGTAAGCTCTTTGGTGATTGCAGCTTGCCGAGCGCGGTTATATTGCACAGTCAAATCACTTATCATATCCTCGGCATTGTCCGTTGCCAAGGTCATAGCCGTCATTCTTGCTGCATGCTCGCTCGCCAGCGACTCAAGCATCGCCTGATAGATTTGATTATTTACATAGCGGGGCAGCAGACTAGCGAAAAGTGCTTCTGGCGGCGGCTCAAATATGTATTCTATCTGCTCTTCCCGCTCATCGTTAGATTGCGGCCGCACAGGCAACAACTGCAATTCGGTCACTTGTTGCCTTACAGCGCTATAAAACCTCGTGTATACAATGTACACGACGTCAACCTGCTTTGTTTCAAACAAGCTCATAATCTCTCGGCCAATCTGCCGGGCCTCGGCGAAGGTAATCTCAGATGTCGGCATTGGTAAGAAAGACACGATGTCATAGCCACGCTTGACATAGTAGACATTTGCCCGGCGGCCAACTATGACAAGCTTGACATGTTCTTTGCCATATGGCTTTATCAGGGTGTCAACCTTGCGGATGACATTCGTGCTATATCCGCCTGCCATACCTCTGTCCGAGGTTATCACCAGCACCCCTATATTCACAGGCTCGCGAACCTCTAAAAGAGGATGACTAACCTGCGCCCCAACTGCTGAAAGGTCTGCAATTAGACTATGCATTTCTCGAGCATAAGGGCGCCCCTCTGCAACTTTCGATTGGACGCGCTGCAAACGAGCTGCAGAAACAAGCTTCAGCGCTTTGGTTATTTGCTGTACATTTCGAATCGTTTTGATTCGCCGTCGGATTTCGCGAATTCCCGCCATTCTATTTGCTTATCTCCGCCTTGAACTCGGCTTTGAATTCTTCAATTGCCTTCCTTAGTAGGTCCTCGGTGGCTTTGCTGAGCTCACCAGTTTTAGCGATTTGCCTACCGACATCAGGATACCTACCATTCATGAAAATATGGAACTCTTTCTCAAACTGCTTAACGGCCTCCAGTGGGACATCATCCAGGTAACCATTATTTGCAACATAAATAATCATCACCTGGTGCTCGACTGGCATTGGCTCATATTGGGGTTGCTTGAGGATTTCTGTGAGCCGCGCGCCGCGGGCAAGTTGTTCCTGCGTAGCCTTGTCGAGGTCGGTCGCAAATTGCGCAAATGCTTGCACTTCACGATATCTCGCAAGATCTAGTCTCAATCGGCCCGCCACCTGCTTCATAGCCTTAATCTGTGCGTTTCCGCCAACCCTAGAAACAGATACACCAACGTTGATGGCCGGCCTAACGCCCGCATAGAAGAGGTCAGCTTCAAGGAATATCTGGCCGTCGGTGATGGAGATTACATTAGTCGGGATGTACGCCGATATGTCACCCGCTTGCGTTTCAATTACAGGGATTGCTGTTAGCGAACCACCACCAAGCTCATCGTTAAGCTTTGCGGCACGCTCCAGCAGTCTTGCATGTAGGTAAAATACATCCCCAGGATAAGCCTCACGGCCCGGCGGGCGCCTTAGAAGAAGAGAGATTTGCCTATATGCCTGGGCGTGCTTTGAAAGGTCATCATAAAATACGACGGCATGCCTTCCTGTGTCGCGAAACTCCTCGCCCATTGCGCATCCGGCATATGGTGCAAGATACTGAAGCGGCGCTGGGTCGCTTGCAGTTGCGCTTACAATTGTGGTGTACTCCATCGCGCCGAAATCCTCAAGAGTTTTCACAACTTGAGCTACAGTGGAAAGCTTCTGTCCGATTGCAACGTAGATACAGTAGATGTCCTTATCCTTTTGGTTGATGATTGTATCAACTATGATTGCCGTCTTCCCAGTCTGCCGGTCGCCGATTATTAGCTCTCGCTGCCCCCGCCCAATAGGAATCATGCTATCAATAGCCTTCAAACCAGTTTGGAGGGGTTCCTTTACTGGTCGGCGGTCAACAACACCAGGTGCTCGAGCTTCCACGTGGCGGAACTTATCGGTCACAATTGGCCCCTTGTCATCAAGCGGCTGGCCAAGCGCATTCACGACGCGCCCCTTCAGCGCATCGCCCACAGGAACCTGAACGATTTTGCCAGTTCGCTTGGCCACGTCACCTTCTTTTATTTCGATATCCGAGCCCAAAATGATACAGCCAACATTGTCTTCCTCAAGATTAAAAATCATCCCGAAGACGCCGTTCTGGAACTCGATTAACTCGCCTGCCATGGCGTCGCTTAGACCATAAAGGCGAGCAATTCCATCGCCAACCTGAAGAACGGTGCCAACGCCGACCTCTTTTAGTTCCTTACTATATGCTCCCAGCTCCTTTTCAAGGATTGAAGTTACCTCTTCAGGTCTTATTGTTATGTCCATCTAACGCTCCCGTTTCGTTTATCTACCGAGCATTTGATTTCTCAGCGACTCTAGGTAGCCTTTCACACTCCCATCAATTACTGTGTCGCCAATTCGTAGAACCAACCCCCCAATTAGCGTTGGGTCTTCGTGAAGCTCTAGCTCGACCTGCTTACCCGTAAACGCCTCCAGCTTAGCCCGAAGCGCCGACTTCTCATCCAAAGTAAGCGGCAAGGCACTCGTCACCTGAACTAAGACGATGCCACGGTAGTCGTTGGCAAGCTTTACATACTCCTTCTCAACCTCGGTTAATATGCGTTCTCGACGTTTTTCGATTACAAGGCCAAGAAAATTAAGCGTGAGTTCCTGAACCCTTCCACTAAATATATCCCTCACTATTTCTTTCTTGCGCTCAATCGGGATAAGCGGTTGCTCTAGGACCTCCGTCAGTTGAGACACAGACTCCAGCGAGTAAGTAACCAATCCAAGATCGCTTTCCACTAAGTCTATACTATCAGAGGCCTTTGCCGCTTCAAACAAAGCAGCCGCATATCGTTTTGCGAGAACCGTCAACTTCATTTTTTGGCTTCCAGCTTTTCAATGAAATCACTTACAAGCTTTCTATGCCGTTCTTCATCCAGGGCCTCACCAATAACTTTGCCGGCCGCGGCAAGAGATATGTTTACCACTTCTTCTCTGAGTTGGGCAAGTATTTTCTCGCGCTCCCGAGCAAGGTCCTCTTGCCCTCGCTGAAGGATGCTTTCAGCACGATTTCGCGCTTCAGCCAGGATTTCCTCTTTAGCGGCGTTTGCCTCCCTTACTGCAGCCTGCACTCGCGATCGTGCCTCTGCTTCTATGCTAGCCATGCGCTGTTCGAACTCGGCCCGCAGCTGTTCAGCCTTTGCCCGCTCTTCATTGGCATTATCAATTGCCAGCTTAATCTGCCTTTGGCGCTCATCAAGAAAAGCAAGAACAGGACGAAACAGGTAACGAGCTAGTACTATCCACAAGAGGATAAAACCCGTTACTTGAGCCGCCATGACTTTTGGGTCAATGCCAAGCTCTTTAAGGGCTTCCATTTGCCTCTTCCCCCATACTAGCCTATTAGTGGATTAGCTTCAGTATCGCGTCGGTCGCAGGCAGTCTGGTGAAGAGTAGCAGGAGCACAATCACCAGCACATAGATTACCAGAGACTCAATAATTGCAAGACCGATAATCATTGCGAGCTGAATTTTTCCGGCTGCCTCAGGCTGACGGGCAATTCCCTCAAGCGCCGAACTTGCTGCCCTACCTTGAGCCATTGCTGCAGAAAGGACGGCGATAGGCAGTCCCAGCCCGATTGCCAGAACCATTGCCACGAAGTAACTCACTAAACACTCCTCCTTTGCGTAAAACGAGTTTTTGTACAAAAAGGTGTTTTAATGCTCTTCACTTCCAGCAATTGCCATTGCAATATACGTGGCAGAAAGCATCGTAAATACAAGAGCCTGGATAAAAGATGTAAAAATAGCAAATAACATTATAGGAAATTGGGTAGGCAAAGCTATAATGTATGGTATCACCACAAACGTCAGGCTGGCAAGTACGGCAAGCACGGTTTCCTCGCCAAAGATGTTTCCGTAAAGACGAATAGAAAGTGATAAAGGCCTAGCCAGCATGCCTATTAATTCTATTGGGAATATAAGAATCCACAGCCAAGGGGGACCGGGTAGCATTTGCTTCAAATAATTGACAAACCCAAGCTTGCGTATTCCCGCTACATTAAACATTACAAACACAATCAAAGCTAGCGAAATTGTCGTGCTCAAATTACTAGTAGGCGACCTGAGCGGGGGAATTAATCCAAGTAAGTTCATGACTAGTATGTAAATAAACAAGGTACCGATAAATGGGGTATATTTCCTCCCCTCGGGGCCAATTACCCCCCGGGTAAAATCATCAAGCGAGGCAACGATAAACTCTACAAAGTTCTGCCGACGTGAGGTCGGAACTAGCTCAAGTTTGCGAGTAAGCAAAACTGCCAAGATGCAAAGCGCAACAATCACTAGAACCGACATCCCAAAATACAACCATGGGCTTACTTCATACTCCACTTTTGGAACCCTCGCAATTAAACATCGCTCATGTCTTAGGACTGCTTGCTCTTATTTTGTTCAGCAATTAGTATGCCAGCAAGCTTAGCGTAAAGCGCAAAATGCACGAGGACAATTCCTCCGAAGAATGCAGCTGCGTTGAACTTACTCCATCTTACCAAAGCAATCAGAATAATAAAAGCGATCGGATATTTGATAAGAGAAAACTTGAGCAAGGCTCTTTTCCCCTTAGATTCTCCCGGCACAAATGCCTTTCTCACTATTTGATGAAAAGCAAACAAAATTGCCGTGCCCACAGCCATGCCAATTGTTATATTGACGGCAACCCAGGTGCTTCGGAATACCCAGCACCAAATCATAGCAATTACCCACGAAATTGCGATAGAACGATATGCTCTTACAATGACGCCCTCATCCATCAGACGAGTTGTTTTCCCCCTCTTGGATTGCCTGCAATAACATCCTAAACATCTCCACAAATCCTGCCACAATTCCAAGCACCGTAAACACCAGCATCAACCATGGTTCGGTGCCAAATTTCTGGTCAAGCCAACGACCGAACAACAATCCAATAACTGTCGAGATTACCAGCACAAGGCCAGCGCTCAACGCAAGGCCTGCACCTCTCATCCATCTATATCTATTATATGGCATGACGCGTTCCGCACAATTATGCCCGCTTATCAGCTTGTGGGTTGGCAGGCATCCTTGATATTATACCAAACTTCTCAAAACGCACCACCCGCACTTTTGAGAGTCACATATAAACCAGCCGCCAAAAAATGCCCAATCTCACCTTGAGCATTATTTTCTTTTTATTATTGGCAAATGTTCCTTTCATTTTTTAAATAGGGTCAGATTGTGCGTCATCAGCAAAAGGACGAGGTTGACAGCCTGCAAAGAGAGTGGTATACTGACAGCGCTGAAAATTCTTTTGCCAAAAGAATTTTTAGTAAAAATGCCCTTAAGATATTTCACAGTCAGTCCGATAATACAAATAGGAAAAAATAACGAAGAACGAAAAGGCAAACTCTTCGAAAGAAGGGGACGCAAAGCCAAGGGTCTAACCCCGGGAAACTCGGAAAGAGATTCCGGGAATGACAGCCTGGTTGCCGTCTAAGCTTCGGAGCGTTTGCCTTTTTGTTTTTGGCGCTCCGAAGCGGAAGAGGGGCTGAAAATGCAGATATCAGCAATAGAAGTAGCAAAGCTTTTGGCCGCCGAAAGCACAAGACTCGGAAAGCAGAAAACACCAGATTTGGAATTCAAAGAGATTACCGCCGATGAACTACCTGAATCCAAAATAGTCGAGCCGGATGCCGCCGAAGTTGAGCGTGTTGTTCAAATGGTCAAAGAAATGCCCGATGTGCGAGAGGAAATAGTTATGCGGCTAAAAGAGCGCATCGAGAAAGGCGAATACAAAATTTCCGGCGAGGAAATCGCCGAGATGATGCTCCGTCGGATGCGCGCAGATAGAATTCGCTAATTACCATCCACTGGGTATCAACTAAGCAAGAGAGGCTTTCCTTAAAAAGTGGCCTCTCTTGTTTTTTTCATTAGTAGAAATAAAGAGCAAGCTATTTAAGCCCTCCTAATTGCTCGGTTTGAATATCATCACCAAAGCGACAAGTTCGACAATATTATTCTCCCATTTGCCAGAGGGTCAATAATTTTCTTAAAAGGAAATTGTTCTTAAAGTTAACAATATTTATTGTTATCAAAGCAGGAGGATTTTCAAAAATGCCTGTTGAAGTTAAAAAATAACCATGGACATCATAGACAAGAACACTCGCATGGACACAAAGAAACAAGACAATGCCTCGAATATACCTAGGCCTGTTGAAATACAATCTGTCATTGACATCGACATTGACAAGATAAGGCTCAACCCCTATCAACCACGAAAATCATTTGACGACCAGAAACTTCATGAACTTGCAGAATCCATACGACAAAATGGCATACTTCAACCCATCGTAGTGCGACCTGTAGATAACGGTGCGTTCGAACTTGTGGCTGGCGAACGCAGATTCAGAGCGGCGGTTCTAGCAGGCCTTGACAGCATCCCAGGAGTCGCTCGGCAGCTCTCAGAAAGGGAATCGCTTGAGATCGCACTTATAGAAAACCTCCAACGAGAAGACATTAAACCTCTCGAATGCGCCCAAGCTTACCGGCGACTTATGGATGAATTTGGTCTAACGCAGGAGCAAGTTGCCGAGCGTGTTGGAAAAAGCCGCCCGGCGGTGGCAAATACCCTTCGTCTTTTGAACCTTCCAGCAGAAATCTTGGAAAGCCTCGACCGCGAGCAGATTACAGAAGGGCATGCGCGAGCCCTTCTCTCCATTCCAAACCCCGAAGAACAACTCAAGGCATGGGAGAAGATTGTCAAGGACGGCCTCAGTGTCAGGGAAGCCGAAAGGCTGTCCAGGATGTCAGCGACAGGCAAGCCGCCTCGCCATGTCAAAGTTTCACGTGAAACTAGACGTCATGGACACACAAACCCGCATATTGCAAATGTCGAAGATAAACTCAGGCGATTCCTCGGCACAAAAGTTTCGATTTCAACCAATCATGAAAATAAAGGCCGCATAGAAATCGAATTCTACGGGGAGGATGACCTAATGCGCATAATCGACCTAATTTTTCAAACATAATTAATGCAAAAGGGAGGAAAGCAGGGTAATGAATGAGGTGATCTATGACATGTCAATCAAAGAGGCGTCGGAGATCCTCGAAAAGAGTGATCGTCAAATACGCCGCTATGTCAAAGCTAACCGTCTTAAAGCCAGACCAGTCAGAGTCGATGGACATATTAAATTAATGTTCAATCGCGAGCAAGTTTTGAACTTCAAGGAAACTTTGATGAAAGAAAGCGCACTTGGGGAATCTGATAATAAAATAATGGTTGATGCTAAACTTATCAACAAAGCAACGGATGGGGAATCGGAAAAGGACGAGACTGCTGTCATAGACGGTATAGCTTCGATAGCGCCGGACCATATTAAATATGTCATAGACACCCTCTTGGAGCAAATAAAAGAATTGCGAGCGGAGAATCGCGAGCTTCATTATCAGCTGGAACAGCGTTCAGGACAAGTAGGCTTCCTACAAGGGAGGGTTGAGACACTACAAGAAGAGCTCAAAATGCTTGCACCAGCACCAAAAACACGCGAAGAGATAACTCAGCGAAAACCTTGGTATCGCAAAATTTTCGGGGGGTAACGCCCGAGAGTCTCGTGTTCGGGAGCCAACCTATCATGACTTTAGATGGTCATGTTTAAAAATGACATAGACGTAAGATTGGCAATGACAGCAAGGCAGGCCTGCAATAAATACTAGAGTTACTTAATAACTTCTAAAATCTTCAGGGAGTCATATATTGCTTATTAAACTCTCTAATGTCCCACAGTTCTACTCCGTGCGCAAACCTGGTAAATAGAATCCATAAATCCACAAGGGATTAATCAACTTTCCGGCTAATGTATAATCATCTGCACATCAAAAACTAAAATGGAGGCTCTACTGGTGAGACTAAGTGTAGCTCTGACTTTAATATTTGCTTTCTTTTTATGGCTATTCCCAACGGACTTGCATCCAGATTCAGCAATTGACGAAGCATCCATTAAGGAATATACCGTTCATCTTATTGGACACGCACACATTGACATGAACTGGCTTTGGCTTTGGCCAGAAACAGTTGAGGTATGCAAAAACACGTTCTCCACAATGCTCAAATTCATGGAAGAATATCCGCAATTCCGTTTCTCACAAAGCCAGGCATCAGCATATTTGCCAATCGAAGAGCAATATCCCGAAATTTTTAGGCAAATACAGGAACGCGTAAAAAGCGGGCAATGGGAAATTACCGGAGGAACATGGACCGAAGGCGACATGAACATGGCCTCCGGTGAAGCAATTGTTCGCCAAATTCTCTATGCCAAGCGTTACTTTATGGAAAAGTTCGGCGTTGAACCGCTAATCTGCTGGGAGCCTGACACATTCGGACACGCATGGACTATCCCTCAAATATTAGCAAAGAGTGGCATCAAGTACTACTATTTTATGCGCTGCGGCAAAGGTGAACCTGTATTTTGGTGGGAATCCCCGGATGGATCTCGAGTTCTTGCATTTAATCGCGGCAGTTACAACGGCTCCATTAATGAAAGCATCAAGGATGCTGTACTTGACTTAGCCAGACGCTATGACGTCAAAGACGCAATGTTCGTCTATGGTGTCGGTGACCACGGGGGTGGCCCAACTAGGAAAGATATTGAAAAAGCCCTCGAGCTTGGAAAACGCAAAGACTTTCCAAATGTCAAGTTTGACACAGCCGTTGGCTTCTTTGACACCTTGCTAGCGCAAAAGAAAGAGTTTCCTGTTATAAGCAATGAATTAAATTTCGTATTTAGAGGCTGCTATACTAGCCACTCAGATATCAAGAAGATGAACCGCACTATGGAAAATCTGCTGCCGACGGCAGAAACGTTCTCTTCACTAGCGGTTCCTTTTGGCTTCAAATACCCTGCCGAGGAGTTCGTAGAAGCTTGGCGAAATACATGTTTCAACCAATTCCATGACATCCTTGACGGCACGGCGATACACGGCTCCTACGACTACTCAAAGAAGCTTTTCGATAAGGCATATTCGATTGGAGAAGCAGCGCTAAAAGGCGCTCTTAAAACTCTTGCTGACAAAGTAAATACTACAGGCGCTGGAATGCCCATCATAGTATTCAACCCGCTCTCCTGGCAACGAACAGAATCAATAAGCTTGCCCTTACCCAAAAACCTAGTCGGACGAGAAATAAGCGTATGGGACGCTAAAAACCATGAAATGACTTCGCAAATCATCAATGGTCAGTTAGTATTTACAGCAAAAGATGTTCCTTCAGTTGGCTATAAAACATTCTATATTCGCGCAAAGCCGTCAAAAATAAGACAAACGGCACTTTCTCAGGAACCAACAATAGAGAACGAATACTTCAAAGTAACTGTTGATAAGCTTTCCGGTACTATCACCAATATTTATGACAAGAAAACCAGCCGCAATGTTCTCCCTCCGAATAGCAAGGCTGCGCTTCTTCAAGTATTGATTGAAGATCCCGCCGGGATGTCAGCCTGGAATATCGGAAACATTAAGCAGACCTTTGACTTAGACAAAGCCGAGTTTGTCAATGTCATAGCACCAGGTGTCATACGTGTCAAACACAAGTTCAACAAATCCACATTCATGCAAGATATAATCCTCCGTCCTGGTGTGCCGCGGATTGATTTCAAAATGACCGCCGACTGGTTCGAGCAAGGAACATCCAAGACGGATGGTGCAATGCTAAAAGTAGCATTCCCTGTCAATGTCAAGGATGGCAAGGCTGTCTTTGACATCCCTTTTGGAAGCATCGAACGGCCCTCAAATGGCGATGAAGTTCCCGCACTAAAATGGATAGACTTATCCGGCAAAGATTACGGGGTCAGCCTGTTAAACGACTGCAAATATGGCCATGACGTCAAAGACAACGTTATGCGCCTTTCCCTGCTAAGAGCATCGGATGATCCTGACCCGACACCCGACCAGGGACGACATGAAATTACTTATTCTCTCTATCCCCACGCAGGTGATTGGCGTCAGGCCAACACGCCAAGAAGAGGCTTTGAGCTAAACAACCCGCTCATCCCAATTTTTGCTCAAAGGCACCCAGGCAATCTGCCTGAGGAGCACTCATTTCTCAGCATAGAACCGCCGAACCTAATCGTCACAGCACTAAAGAAAGCAGAGGATTCAAATGACCTTATACTTAGGTTTTACGAATGCAAAGGAGAACCAGGAACTGCAAGAATTAATATGGGAATGAAGGTGCGAGCCGCCTTGGAAACCGACTTAGCCGAGCGGCCGCTTCACAAGCCTGCCCTGGCGCTTAGGGGAAGGGATGTTACTATTCCTTTCGGTAAATGGGAAATTAAAACACTTAGATTGGAGCTAGCAAAATGAGTAAATTGGCTTTATTTGGTGGAGAAAAGGCTGTCAAAAGCAACGACGGCGACATTTTCACTTGGCCAATCGTCACAAAAGAGGACGAGGCTGCGGTGCTCGAAGTACTTCAGCGCGGAGCCATGTCCGGCACAGATGTAACTAAGCAATTCGAAGAAGAATTTGCTGCATGGTTGGGCTGCAAATACGCCCTGGCACACAATAACGGCACGGCAGCCATTCAAGCGGCAATGTTTGGATGCAAGATTGGAGTAGGAGATGAGATAATTTGTCCAAGCATAACCTACTGGGCATCAGCAATTCCGGCGTTCACACTTGGCGCAACTGTTGTATTTGCAGATGTAGATCCTTGGACGCTCTGCCTCGACCCGGACGACATTGAAAGATGGATTTCCGACCGAACAAAAGCAATTATGGTTGTCCATTATTTAGGCTACCCAGCGGATATGGACCGCATTATGGCGATTGCCCGCAAACATGGTTTGAAGGTAATAGAAGACGTATCGCATGCACATGGCGGCCTCTATAAAGGGAAAAAAGTCGGTACTTTTGGCGATGTGGCTGCAATGTCCTTAATGAGCGGCAAATCTCTGCCCATTGGTGAAGGTGGCATTCTCTGCACCGACGACCTTGAAATTTATGAGCGTGCAATCGCATTTGGGCACTATGAGCGCTTTGGAGCAAACATAACAACACCCTACCTCAAACAGTTCGCTGGGCTTCCCCTAGGTGGTTACAAATATCGGATGCACCAACTAAGTTCAGCAATGGGAAGGGTTCAACTAAAACATTATGATGAAAGAATGCAAGAAATAGATAAGGCAATGAATTACTTCTGGGATGGCTTGGAGGGTGTCCCAGGCATTAGGGCGCACAGACCGCCTAAAGGGTCGAACTGCACAATGGGTGGGTGGTATGCATGCCACGGGATATA
The DNA here is from genome assembly GCA_029907255.1 of Armatimonadota bacterium. Lineage (NCBI taxonomy): Bacteria > Bacillati > Armatimonadota > Armatimonadota bacterium. Next base: position 82,870 of record JARYMF010000009.1, on the reverse strand, counting down.
CGTACCAGAAGAACTAGGCGGACTTTCCGTGACCCGATTCACAGAAGCGGTGAGGGCGGAAGGTTGCCCTACAAGTCCTGGGGCGAATAACGCTTTACACCTCCATCCACTTTTCACCAAGTGCGATGTCTATGGCCATGGAAAGCCCACCAGAATAGCAAACTCCACACGCGACGTGCGCCAATATAAGGGCGACCTACCAGTAAGCGAAGGAGTAGGAGCAAGGACTTACTCAATCCCATGGTTTAAGAAATACCGGCCAGAAATCATTGACCAGTACATAGAGGCGTTTAGAAAAGTTTGCGATAACTACGAGGAGTTATTAGCCGATGATCCAGGTAACCCTGAGAATATTGGCGGCTGGCATTTCTTCCAGCACTCCAGCTAACATTGGAGGAAGAAATGGGCAAAATACCATATAAGCATAGCGAACTTACCAGAATTGGTGAACAGCGTACTTTTGAAGGCGAAGCTACCAGTGAGATAGCTTTTCCACTGGGAGGAATTGGTACAGGAACCATCAGCCTTGGAGGAAGAGGCAACCTTCGAGATTTTGAGGTCATGAACCAAGCTGCCAAGGGAACTGTTTGGCCTTTCACTTTCTTCGCACTTTGGGCTAAAGAAGAAAAAGGGAAACCGGTTGCCAAAGTGCTTGAAGGCAGAGTTCCACCTCCATATCGAAGCGGCTTCGGAGAACCACAAGCTCAGTTATTAGGCCTTCCAAGATTTCGAGGTGCTAGTTTCAAAGGCGAATATCCTGTTGCAAACCTCAAACTTTCCGACCCAGATATAATGGTAAATGTATCTTTAGTTGCTTGGAATCCATTTATACCTCTTAATATTAAGGACAGCGCCATCCCTGTAGCAATCTTCGAATGGACGTTCAGTAATCCAAACGATAAACCTGTTAGCATATCACTGGCTGCCAGCATATCAAATCCTTTAATTGCAAGAGACGAGAACGGTAACCCAACGAGCGCAGGTTCATTGAACGCCTTCAAGTCTACCGGCAACCTGCGTGGAATATTCCTAACGCACCCCAAGGCCAACCCTGCAAGCCCTGAGTACGGCACAGTAGCCATAAGCACTACTTGGAACGACCTGGACATCCAAACACACTGGTACAGAGGAGGTTGGTGGGATAAGTGCCACATTTTCTGGGACGACTTCTCCACTGACGGCCGCATTACCGAAGTGATGGATTCCGATCCCACGCCTAGTGTTGCCGATGTTTCATCGCTGGTTTTACACGCTGAAATTCCACCTAACGGATCGGTTACAATGCCCATATTTCTCACTTGGCTATTTCCAATGATGGCGAATCCCTGGCCTCCGGAGGGACTGCAGAACCCAAAACCTTTTAAAACATATCCAGGTGCACAGTTTGACGATGCATGGGGAGTTGCTGAATATGTTGCAAAAAATTTTGAACGCCTCAAAGGAGAAACAGAGCTATGGCGTAGGGCAATCTTCAACAGCACTCTGCCTGCACACGTTCTCGACGCTATAACATCTCAGGCGAGCATCATGCGCTCGTGCACATGCTTCCTTTTAGAAGACGGCAGCTTTTACGGATGGGAGGGTTGCCGCGATAAAGGCGGTTGCTGCCCCGGCAACTGCACCCATGTTTGGAACTATGAACAGGCGGTAGCATTTTTATTCCCGCAACTCGAACGCACCATGCGGCAAACTGAATTCCTCTATAACACTCGCAAAACAGGCCACATGGGCTTTCGTACAAAGCTGCCAAGAGGCTCAGAAATATGGAATTTTAAGCCTTGTGCTGATGGCCAAATGGGCACCATTATTCAAGTTTACCGCGACTGGCAGCTCTCAGGCGACGACGAGTTCCTCAGAGAGATTTGGCCAAAGGTCAAGCTTGCTTTGGAATATGCTTGGACGATGACAAGGGAAAAGATGGCTCCTCCAGCCAGGGAGGGCGACCGTAGCCACGATTCCCTATGGGATCCCAACAAGGATGGCGTCATGGAGGGAGAGCAACACAACACCTACGACATAGAGTTCTTTGGTCCCAATACAATGTGCACTGCCATGTACCTTGGTGCTCTTCGAGCTTGCGAGGAAATAGCTCGCTACCTCGGCGAAACTGAAAAGGCGGAAGAGTATCGCGCCATCTACGAGAGCGGGCGGTCAAAAGTTGAGTCTGAGCTATGGAATGGCGAATATTATATCCAAAAGGTTATGTTAATCGATGGCGTAGAAGTCCCAGACAACCTGAAAACCCCTAAAATTAGCGAGCCATCTTGCCCATGTAAGCAATCACCAGGAGGTCCTGCAGCCGCTTTAGGTAATGGCGATATTATGCCGAAGTATCAATATGGCGAAGGGTGTTTGTCTGACCAGCTTCTTGGCCAATGGGCAGCTCATGTTGCCGGGTTGGGATACTTGCTAGACCCATATCAGGTACGGACCGCGCTCAAATCCATTTTCGACAACAATTTCCTATCATCCGTAGGAAATTTTCCAAATGTCCAGAGGGTGTACGCGTTGAATGACGAAGCCGGACTTTTGCTGTGCACATGGCCGCACGGAAACCGTCCTGCGCTACCTTTCGTATATTCTGACGAGGTCTGGACGGGCATTGAATATCAGGTAGCCGCTCATTTAATATACGAAGGCTGGATTGAAGAAGGCCTTGCAATCGTGAAAGCTACACGCGACAGATACGCTGGTTACAATAGAAATCCCTGGAACGAAGTGGAGTGCGGTCATCATTATGCAAGAGCAATGTCTTCGTGGTCGGTTAAGCTTGCTCTCGACGGATTTACATATAGCCTAGTAGAAAAAAGATTGGGCTTCGCACCAAAGCTTAATCCTGAGAATTATAGCACAGTCTGGAATACAGGCACAGGATGGGGTATTTACTCTCAAGACCTTGGCAATGGCGTATTCACATTCGAGGTCCTATATGGAAGCCAGCAACTTAGTCGCTTAGACATTGCAGACCTTCCCCAAACAGATATCGCTATAAATGGCCCGGATGGCATGGTATCTGCGCACATTGAGGGTCAATCAGTATTATTCGACAAGCCAATAACGCTAAAAGCCGGCGAGAAGTTAGTAATCACCGCCTGTTAACTATTGCTGTCATGACTTCTTAAAGGCCCTAGCAAAGAAAAGGCTTAAGCCAGGCAATATTTGGCGATATTGAGACGCCAAAATAGGAATAATATTGCAATTGTCGAATAATGTAAAATAACTTAGAAATAAATGCTTATTAAAAGGCGAGCCGCTTAACGGAGAATTGTCTTGATTGGTACAGTTCTTAAACATCGCTATGAGGTACTTGAGAAGATTGGGGAGGGAAACCTTTTCACAGTTTACAAGTGCCAAGACAAGATTGACAACCGCACAGTTGCTGTGAAGGTTCTGCTTCCCCAGTATGCCGCAAACGGCATGTTTGCCGAACGTATGATAGTTGAAGCGCAAGCGATGATTGGCGTTCGTCACCCGGGCATCGTGGAGGTATTAGACACCGGTTGTCAAGATGGCAACTACTTCATAGTTGTTGAGTACGTCAAGGGAGTAGACCTTCGGGAGCGGCTGCGCAGAAGCACACCCCTTACACTTTTAACAGCTATTGACCTCGGCATGGCACTCTGCGACGCCCTGGATTATGCACACCGCAGAGGCTTCGTACATGGGGACCTCCGTCCGGGAAACATTCTGGTAACTGCTGAGGGCCAGATTAAGATAGCAGATTTTTGGGTCAACGAGGCAGTAGTATCATCGCAGTCAATCCGCACAAACGCTATGATGCGGGCGATTCATTACATGGCACCCGAAGTTGCCGAGGGCAAGCAAGCTAGTACCGCAAGCGATATCTACTCACTCGGCATAATACTTTTTGAAGCACTAACCGGCACGCTTCCGTTTGAGGGCGACACGCCGATTACAGTAGCGCTAAAGCATGCCAAGGAACCAGTGCCTTCCCCACGCACATTAAATCCTGGCATACCGAAGACACTCGAAGCTGTCATTGTCAAGGCGCTTCAGAAACTACCCCATCAGAGATTTCGCTCAGCTAAAGCTATGTTCAACGACTTAAAGGCAATCCGCGACGCGCTCAACCTGACGAAAACGGTAACGTGGACTCCTGTCTCGGAGAAGGAGACTCCCGAGCCTCCAAGCGAAGAGGTGGAGGAGGAGTGGGAGGAAATACCGATTTTGTCTGCTATTCTAAGGACGCTCATCGTTATAGTCGCCTTGATAGGCTTATTTGGTGTCATGGTAATCGGATATGTATGGATGAGCCCTGGAGAAGTTGAGGTACCAAATCTTATTGGTCAGCAAATTGACCGTGCAAGGATAATTGCCGACCAAAAGCACATAACATTAAATATCAAGGGCGAAGAGTATAATGAAAACACAGAAAAATTCCCAAAAGGGACAATATACTTCATGAACCCTGCGCCAGGCCGCCATATTAAAGAGGGCAAGTCCGTCGATGTTTGGGTGAGCAAAGGCTCAAAGTATACAAAAACACCTTCTATAGTCAATCTCACAATGGAAGACGCCCGTGAGAAAATCATAAATGCGGGGCTTACAGTCGGTGAGATTTCACAAGATTACAATGACACCATTCCAGCTGGAAGTGTGATATCCCAATCACCTGCCCCTGGAACACGCCAAGAAAGGGGCCAGCGTGTGAATATGGTCGTAAGCCTTGGCCCAAAATTCGAAGAGGAGATACCAACACCTCCAGAAGAGGAAACTCGCGCGTCCATGGAGCCAAGATCCTTCGATGTAATTATAAAGAAAGTGCCCCCTGGCCGCGATAATCAGACAGTCCAGATTGTCGTAGTTGATGATCTTGGCGAGAAAGTAGCATACACCGGCGTAGCAAAGCCTGGCGATAGAATCCAACAAACCGTCGAGGGAATAGGTGAACGCATAGTAATTCGCGTTTACATAGACGGCAAGCTCGTGCAGGAGGAAACAAAGTGAAAATAAAGATTTCTCCATCCCTCCTATCCGCTGATTTCAGCAATCTCGAACGTGCCGTTCGCCAAGTAACGGAGGGCGGAGCAGATAGCCTGCACCTAGATATCATGGATGGAAGGTTTGTGCCAAATATCACATTTGGACCACTTGTCGTTCGAAGCATCCGCGGCAAAACCGATTTGCCATTCTGTGGCCATTTAATGATTATTGAGCCCGAATCGATTCTGGCCGAGTTCATTGCCGCCGGATGTGATACAATAATCGTGCATGCTGAGGCTTGTGCCCACCTGCATCGGACTTTGCAACAGATACGAGAGCTTGGAGCGGCACCAGGAGTTGCATTAAACCCTTCAACGCCGTTATGCTTAATCGAAAATGTTCTATCCGAAATAGACGAGTTGCTGATAATGACAGTTAACCCCGGCTTTGGAGGTCAGGACTTCATACCTGAAATGCTTCCTAAAATAAAAGCTGCGCGGGCAATGATTGAAAATTCGGGCCGAAAGATAGATATATCAGTGGATGGCGGAATTAATACTAAAACCTGTGAGCTAGTGACTGCAGCGGGCGCAAACGTATTAGTTGCCGGATCCTTTGTATTTAATGGCCCGGAGTGCATCGAGAAGGCTATCTCGGATCTCCGTCGGCACTGTCGCGAGGTTTGATTTTTCCTTTCCCACTGGAAAGGGCAGAGGAAAATATTATGGGTTTGCTTGTCTACGCAATCCTAGCGGGCTCCATCATCATCCTTTTGCTAGCCTATGAGATGTCAAGGTGGCCGGTGCGCGGGAGACTACTGACACGGCGGCAGAAAATTGCTCGGGTAGCAAGCGGAATAGTTGCGCTCGCCATTCTCAGCCTTATGGTGCTAGGTGGCCAAGCCAGTGAAGCCGGCAATTCAATCTCGGCGTTGATGTATTGGATGATCTGTCTAGCGTTGGCATTTGGCTTGGTTGCTTTGGCGCTTCTAGACCTACGCGACATAGGCATTGGCTACGGTGAACAAAGGAAACGCATAATTCACGACTTGACTACTGGAACAGATGAAAATGCTGGCAGCCAAGAATCAAAAAACACCTGAGACTACCTTCATGAGACGAGCAATTCAGCTCGCCAAGCGCGGACACACCAGCCCCAACCCAATGGTCGGGGCTGTCGTTGTCCGTGAAGGCAAAATTGTAGGCGAAGGGTTTCATCCGAAGGCAGGCGAACCGCACGCCGAGGTATTCGCCCTACGACATGCAGGTGATTTGGCAAATGGGGCGGACTTGTATGTATCGCTAGAACCCTGCTGTCACCAAGGGCGCACCCCGCCTTGCACCGATGCAATTATAAAAGCTCGCATTCGAAGGGTTTTCGCCGCTATGGTAGACCCAAACCCTCAGGTCGCAGGTAAGGGCATCGAGGCACTGCGGTCGGCGGGAATCGAAGTCGACGTCGGCCTCCTCGAATCAGAAGCCCATGAGCTCAATCGTGGCTATATCAAACGCGTTACCAAAGAACTGCCATTCGTTCTTTGGAAGTGCGCTATGACGCTGGACGGCAAAATATGCACGCGAACTGGAGATTCACGATGGATCACCTCAACAAAGGCAAGGCGATACGTCCACCGTCTGCGCAGCCAGTCAGACGCGATTCTCGTCGGCATTGGTACAATACGTGCAGACGACCCTGAGCTTACAGTTCGCGAAGTTCGCGCTGCAGTTCAGCCCATACGAGTTGTGGTAGATACCAAAGCATCTATACCTTTAAATGCAAAGGTGTTGCGACCTGACGCGCCAACCATTTTGGCAGTTGGAAGGAGTGCGCCAGAAGCAAACCTGGATTTACTTTGGAATATCCAAGCTAGGATTCTTTCCATTCGAGAGGTAAATGGCAAGGTTGACCTTCGCTATTTGATGGGCGAACTCGCTAAAATGGGCATAAACAATGTCCTTCTTGAAGGGGGCGGCGAGCTTGCGGCATCCATGATTGCCGAACGCCTAGTAGATAAAGGTCTAATCTTCATCGCTCCAAAAATAGTAGGAGGACGCTCGGCAAAAACACCCGTCGAAGGAGAAGGCATCGAGTTGATGGCCCAAGCCCTGAGCGTGTCAAATTTGAAAGTACGCCGTTTTGGCGATGACTTAGCCTTGGAATTCGACTTCTAACTCAAACTTAAGCCATCTATAACTCAAGGTAAAAAATGTTTACAGGTTTGATTGAAGAAAAAGGAAAAATCGTTCAAATCGAGCGTGGACCTGCAGGGCTGAAACTCACAATCAACGCCCCAGAGATCTCGAGGGATGCCGCTATCGGCGACAGTGTAAGCGTGAACGGCGTGTGTCTGACTGCTGTCGGCGTCAATCCGCCCAATATCACATTTGACGTTGTGCGCGAGACCGTAGAAAGAAGCAACCTTGGCAATCTCAAACCCGGCAACTTTGTAAACCTCGAACGTCCACTTAAGGCGGGCGGCCGCCTTGGCGGGCATATAGTATTGGGTCATATTGACGGAAAAGGAACAATTCGGGAGATTCACAAGAGTAGAGATTCAACTTCGATTCGCATACAAGCACCACCGAATATCATGCAGTATATTGTCGAGAAAGGCTCAATAGCGGTGGATGGGATTAGCCTCACCGTTGCCGAGTGTGGCAAAGATTGGTTTGCCGTGGCGATAATACCCCATACGTGGGAAGCCACAACACTCAGCGAGAAGACCATCGGAGACACAATAAACCTCGAAACTGATATAATAGGTAAGTACGTACATAAATTCTTATCAAGGAATACTCCTGCTTCCGATGAGCGCCTTATTAACTTGCTGTCGGAAGGAGGATTCATGGAATAACAAGTAATTAGAAGCCATAACTGATATCGCATTAATTACCGGAAACGCATCATGTTTTGCACTATTGAAGAAGCAATTGAAGAGATTCGTGCAGGAAGAATGCTGATTGTCGTGGATGATGAAGATCGCGAAAACGAAGGCGACTTCATCATGGCGGCAGAAAAGGTTACTCCCGAAGCCATTAATTTTATGGCGAAGTACGGGCGTGGGCTTATATGCGTGGCGACAACCCGAGCACGAATCGAAGAGCTCGGCCTATCGATGATGGTTGAGAAAAACACCGCCTTACTTGGAACACCTTTTACAGTGAGCGTGGACGCAATTCACGGCACAACGACCGGCATTTCTGCATACGACAGGGCGCACACTATAAAGGTCTTTATTGACCCTGCCACGAAGCCATCGGATTTGGCCAAGCCAGGACATGTATTTCCACTTGTAGCACGCGAAGGCGGGGTGCTAAAACGAGCTGGCCATACAGAAGCCGCCGTAGATTTGGCTCGGCTCGCTGGACTGAATCCAAGCGGCGTGCTTTGCGAGATACTAAGTGAAGACGGAACCATGGCACGGCTTCCGGAGCTCCAAGAAATTGCAAAGAGGTTTGGTCTAAAAATTGCCACAGTTGCCGACCTCATCAGATACCGCAGACGAACCGAGAAGCTTATCAAACGTGTTGCGCTCACCCGCCTCCCCACTCCTTATGGTGAATTCCAACTCCACGCATATGAGACCGAGATTGAAGACAATCCATACATCGCTCTAACAATGGGCGATGTGTCAACCGGAGAGCCAGTACTTGTGCGCATACACTCAAGCTGTCTCACGGGCGATGTATTCCACTCCCTGAGATGTGACTGCGGTCAGCAAATGGAGCTAGCCTTATCCAAAATTGCAGAGGAAGGAAGAGGCGTCTTTGTCTACATCCAGCAGGAGGGACGAGGCATCGGCCTCTTGAACAAAATGAAGGCATATCAGCTCCAGGATGAAGGATATGACACCGTCGAAGCAAACGAGCGGCTTGGCTATCCTGCCGATCTCAGAGATTACGGCATCGGAGCCCAAGTGCTTATTGATCTCGGAGTAAGGAAAATAAGATACATGACCAACAATCCAGCAAAATTAGCTGGATTGGCAGGATATGACCTTGAGATAGTAGAGCGTGTCCCCCTCGTAGCAACGCCGAATAGCAATAGCTTGCGTTATCTTCAAACCAAGCGTGAAAAGATGGGACATCTAATTGACACCGAGGATCTAATAGGGGAGCAAAAAAGCGGCGTGGGCCAATAAACCTATCAGGTCCAACTTTTCAAAAGGAGGATTTTCATGGCTAAGGTATATGAAGGCAAACTGCTTGCCAACGGACTGAGGTTTGGCATAGTGGTCAGTAGATTCAATGAGTTTATTACTAAAAAACTTCTCGAAGGCGCACTAGATGCGCTTGCCAGACATGGTGCAGTTCAGGATAATATTGGGATAGCATGGGTGCCAGGCACATTTGAGATACCAATAGTCGCCAAAAAAATGGCTTCCTCGGGGAAATTCGATGCCGTTATATGTCTGGGCGCCCTAATTCGAGGCGCAACTCCACACTTCGACTACCTAGCGGCAGAGGTAACGAAGGGAATAGCGCAGACGGCGCTTAGCACTGGCATCCCAACAGTTTATGGCATTATCACAGCCGACACCATCGAACAAGCAATCGAACGCGCCGGTACGAAGCAGGGCAATAAAGGCTTCGATGCAGCCGAAACAGCCATAGAGATGGCAAATGTGATGAAAGAGTTAGAAAAAAAGTAAAGGCATTTTGCAAAGTAGAAAATTTAGCCAATAATAAATAGCCAATTAAAAAGGTAAAGCAATGAAAAAAGTCGCTTCTTATGTTTTCGTTTTTGTTTTAGGCTTTGCCGCGTGCGCTTGGATTCTAAAAGAATGGGGTTACACCCGCCCTGAAAATGCTGGGCTAGTGATTTCGCAAGGCACAAGAACAAAACAAGTTGTGCAAAAGGGACTCAACCCTATTGCAGATGCCGCCGCTAAGGTAGCACCAGCCGTCGTCAATATAGACACTGTAAGCGAAATCCGAATGTCATCACCAATCGAAGAGTTCTTTGGTTTCCCAGCGCCCAAATCTCAAGTAAGAGGCCAAGGCTCGGGGGTAATTATACGAAAAGATGGTTACATTTTAACAAATAACCATGTTGTAGAAGGAGCAAACAAAATTGTAGTGCGCCTTGCCGATGGGCGCCGTTTCAAAGGCAGAATAATAGGCAGAGACCCGCGATCGGATTTAGCAGTAATCAAAATTGACGCCAACAACCTGCCTGTAGCAGTGCTTGGAGATTCCGACAACCTCAGAGTAGGAGACTGGGCGATAGCAATTGGCAATCCGTTAGGCTTCAGCAACACCGTTACTGTGGGCGTAATAAGTGCAACCAAGCGCACTGACTTTCCATTGCCAAACGGCAGTGTTCTTGAGGAAGTCATTCAGACAGATGCAGCAATCAACCAAGGAAACAGCGGCGGCGCACTGGCAAATATAAACGGCGAAGTGATAGGAATTAACACGGCGATTCTATCGGAGACTGGCGGAAACATAGGCCTAGGGTTTGCAATTCCTATCAACAACGCTAAAACGATAGTAGCTCAACTCATCGAAAAGGGCGAAGTTGTACGTCCGTGGGTTGGAGTTGCTCTGCAAGACCTCGGGGGTGACCTAGCAGCCTGGTACGAACAGAGGGGCTTCAAAGGCAACCATGGAGTTATAATTGCTCAAGTTGTACCTGATAGCCCAGCCGCAAAGGCTGGAATAATGCAATACGACATAATTACCGATGTTGACGGAAAGAAGTTGCGAAGCGCATCAGAGTTCGTTAAAATTGTTGCCAAGCACAAAATTGGCGACATTATTAGAGTGACCATTTGGCGAGACGGCGTTACAAGAGTAGTTGCAATAAGGCTCGCAAAGATGCCGGCCGGAGTTCAATAGCCCACGGCATCATTCATTCCAAGCATAGAATGAATTCGCTAAAAAGGCCATCCGTCGAATATGGCTGATGGCCTACTCATTAAAAGCAATATAAGGGGAAATTTAAAAGTTTCTTCAATAAACTAGAACCTGCCAATAAAACTTAGCACTTTACTGCAAAGCGGTTAAAAACCCTAATTTTAAACCTAACTAATCCTCCTCAATGCTTATTGCGCCTGTCGGACAGGCTTCAGCGGCCTCGCGAACTTTTTCTTCAAGCTCGGGGCCTGGATTTTCATTGATAACATGTGCAAGGTTATCATCGCCCATCTCAAAAACTTCTGGACAAATATCCGCACAAATTGCATCTCCTATGCAAAGGCTTTCATCAATCTCGGGTCTCATTTGAATCCTCCTTTCTTTTCTTTTTACTTTTCCCATTTATGTATTTAAATACACAGAGGATTATTCTCCCCTTACGGTGAAATACTCCTTGTTCATGAGCAAAATAAACACATTTTATATGAGGTTTTTTTGCTTTACCATCCCAGCCCTAATGGATGGTATGATAGCTCTGGTTCAGGTCGCCCTTCCTCTGCTAGCAATCCAGTTTGGCGCAAGTCCTCATTTTCTAGGGCTTCTCGGTTGGACAGCTCAAAGCGTGCGCCTGCCAGTATGTCTTGCATCCGGTGCACTATCTGAAAAAATCGGCCGTACCACCGTAATTTTCCCCTCCGCTGTTCTAGCATGCATTGCATGTCTTGGCCTCTCTTTTTCACAAAACAATGCCGAAATTCTAATAATTTACATCCTCTTTATGGCATCAATAGGTGCGTTTTATCCCTCCCTCCAAGCTTTCATTGGCGACAGGAGCCCAATTGGAGAACTCAGGAAAAATCTTTCTGCGTTCAATGCCGGGTGGACGATAGGTGGCGCAACATGTGGTTTGGTAGCTGGATACACTTTCGCCAAAAGCCGCGGACTCCCCTTTGAAATTGGAGCGCTTTTCGTTGCCTTAGTAATCATCCTAGTGTATGCTTGGCATAAAACCTACACCTATATGCAACATTCTGATTCAAAAGGATTATCCCCGTCAGCGGGACCTAGCCCAGGTCCACTGCTAGCCATCGCAAGAATGGGACACTTCCTAGGTTTTTTTGCATATGCGGCTGCCCGACAGCTTTTCCCAAAGCTTGCAGTTGAGTTAGGGATGAAACCTGGAGAAATTGGACTCCTTGTTGGCATGCTGTTAGTTGGCCAGGCACTCGGAATCGCCGTCGCAGGCGCCGGACCATGGTGGCGAGGCAAACTATGGCCTTTGTTGCTCGCACAAGGGATGGTGTTAGTCTCGGGGCTGGTAGTATTCTATACCTCAATAGCCGCTTTTTTCGCAAGCGCCTTCCTAATCCAGGGGGTTGGGCTCGGAATAGCTTATACAGCGGCGCTTTATTATGGGTTGCAAGCAAGGATAAATATGGGCAGGAATACAGGAATCCACGAGTCACTAGTAGCTGGAGGTAACATTCTCGGCAGTTTGGTCGGTGGAGAAACAGCCGAGATGATTTCATTACGAGCGCCTTATATGGCAACGGCAATATTTGCAGCACTGCTCATGCTTTCAGGCTTAGTTTATTGGCATTCAAATCGGCAGAGGTAGTGCTCTAATCTTTACGAACACCCCTTGGGAAGAAACCTATATCACTCGCCTCCTAATCATAACTTGCGCTTTGATGTCTTAACAACCAAGACAATGAGCAACACACAAACAATGAACCAAGGGATGTTTACTGCAATTATCCCACCGCTTATTCCTTTTAGTAAGTTTGAAGCCTGTGTATATGCTAGAAGAGCACCTCCTACTAAAAATTGTGCAAGACCCTGAAGCCAAAGCTCCCTATCGCGCTTCTTATTGGCTTCGAAAGAAATCAGCAAGCCAAGGACTGTGAAGATAACTGCAAAAGCAATTCCGGCTGGACGCATTGATATCTGGGTAAATATTGCAAGCAAAACCGCTCCGACAATCCCAACTAACAATGCAACCCCAACTAAGTAATATTTGTTTTTGGTCAACCCACAAGCCGCCACGCCGGCAGATATGGCAATAAGAAGCACAAACAACGCAATCGGCAATGTTTGGCACTCCATAATGTTGGCCCCTTGGAAAGTTATTGGCGATAAACTCAATTTACCACCTCTTCTACTTTTGCATCATAAGTTCCTTCATTTAAGGGCAAGATACCTAAGAACACCATCTGACAATCAAAATACCGCTATTCGACTTAAGATGAAAAAACTTTTAAACCCCTACGACAATAACGCACCAAAGGGCAAAGCGAAGCAGGTTTACCTCGTACTATCATCGAATACCTCAATTGCACTATAAATCCTGGGAGGAGCGTTCAAATGGCATGGCATCGCAGTCAATTTGGTCAGCGATTAGCCATAAGCCTGTTTCTTGCGTTGACTATACTCGCCGCTTATTGGCCGACGCTCAGGCACGAATTTGTTTTTGATGACCGACCTTACGTATCTGAGAACAAAAATGTTCAAGAGGGGCTAACTCCCAAGGCAGTTGCATGGGCATTCACTTCTGTGCGGGCCGCGAATTGGCACCCTATCACTTGGCTATCCCATGCATTTGACTGCCAACTTTTTGGCTTGAAACCGGCAGGCCACCACGCAACCAACATAGTCCTTCATGCATTAAATTCAATCTTGCTCTTCTTTATATTTGCACAAGTAACAGGGTTTACGTGGAGGAGCGCCTTTGTCGCAGGTTTATTTGCGCTTCATCCCCTTCACGTGGAATCGGTAGCATGGGTGGCGGAACGAAAAGATCTACTCAGTACATTCTTTCTACTGCTAACAATTTGGGCGTATTTTCGATACTCTAAATCCCCAGGAATCAAAACATATATACCTGTAGTGCTTTTCTTTGTGCTAGGCCTAATGTCAAAGCCTATGCTTGTAACCCTGCCTTTCGTACTACTCCTACTTGATTACTGGCCAATAGGACGCTTAGCACTTTCTAAACGTTCACCATCCATTAAGCCATCAATAATTTCAAAGCTGGTGGTCGAAAAAATACCGCTTTTTATCCTATCGTTTGCCTCAAGCATAATCACATATCGCGTCCAACAGGCAGCAGGCGCAATGGGACGAGAAGGAGAGCTAATGCCGATTGGCATCCGCCTCGCAAATGCATTTGTCTCCTACGTAGCTTATATTCTTAAGATGATTTGGCCAAGGGCGCTATCAGTGCTATACCCACATCCTGTTCGAAACCTCCCTGAATGGCAAACAATCGCCGCGGCATTCATCCTCGTCGCAATTACTTTGCTAGCTGTCAACGCATACCATAAACGGCCTTACATCACAGTAGGTTGGCTCTGGTACGTGGGAACTCTCGTTCCAGTAATTGGAATTGTCCAAGTTGGAGCACAGGCGATGGCAGATAGGTATACCTATATACCACTGATTGGTCTTTTCGTGATAATTGCATGGGGAATCCCTGAGCTCATCGGAAATACAGCCACAAAAGAAAGAATGGGTGAAAAAAGGAACGGAGAATATCGCCCATTTGCTTTCTTTATTCGCTCAGCTCTCCCACCCGTGGCCATCTTCTCTCTCTTCGCTTTAACTTTATGCACCCGCACTCAAGTCGGCTACTGGAAAAATGCCCTTACGCTTTTCAGCCATGCAATCCACGTTACTAGGGGCAACTACCTAGCACACAATAATTATGGAGCAGCACTCGAAGATGCCGGGCGTGCGGATGAGGCCGCAGCGCACTATCAAATTGCTATTAGAATCAGGCCTACATATGTGGATGCATTGAACAACATGGGGAATGCTTTCCGACGGCAGAAAAAGTGGGCAGAAGCTGAGCATATGTACCGAAGGGTATTAGAACTCGAACCATCGAATGCGAAGGCCCGTATCAGCCTGGGGGCTGTTCTCAAAGAGGAAGGAAAAGTTGATGAAGCAATCGCCGAGTACAGGAAGCTTGGCCAAGCAGCGCCTGATTCGGCAGCAATGCACAATGACCTTGGGACTGCACTCAGCGCCAAGGGCAAGATAGCAGAAGCAATTCAAGAATGGAAAAAAGCCATCCAGATTGATTCGCAGTGCGTTGAGGCGCACCACAATCTAGGGATTGCATTGACTGACCAAGGCAAAATCGAGGAAGCCATTGAACACTACCGCCGCGCCATTGAGATTGCGCCAAATCATGTAAACGCTAATCTAAACCTCGGGGCGCTGCTTGCCGAGCAAGGAAGGCATAAAGCAGCTATACCTTATTTCTTGAAAGTCGTAAAAATCGAACCTCAGAATGCCGAGGCCCACCACAACCTTGCCGTATCGCTTTTCCTTACAGGAAAGTATCGCCAAGCTTGGAACCACATCCATCTCTGCCAAAAATATGGCCTCAAGCCTGACCCGCGCCTCGTGCGCGACCTCTCAGCAAAAATGCCGGAACCGCGGTGATAGAACCCAAAAACAATAAGCCTTGCTTAGCAGTTCAACGCTTCCGATTTATTATATACGCCATGGCTTGCGGCCTGGCCTGCTTAGAAACAGATTTGCCTCGTCGTCGTTGACGAACTCCTCTTTCTTTGGGTCCCAATCCAACTTCCGCCCACCAAGACGGAGAGAGATATTTGCAAGATGGCAGACAGTCACTGACCTATGGCCAATTTCTGCATCGCAGATTGGTTGCCTCTTCCCATCGCGAATACATTCTATAAAGTTGCCCATATGGTCGTTGGATTCATAAAGCCTAACGGCGTTTGCAGGTAGCGGATCCTCGAGAAGACGAGGATCGCTAGCTTCAATCTTGCCACGGCTCACAAATATCCAGCCTTCATCACCCTGGAAGTGTACGCCGTTCTCTCCTTGGTTGGTACATCGAAGTCTAATGCCACCAGGATAGATGAACGTAACATCAAACGCGGGGAACGTGTTGTAACAATTCGGGCATGGGTTGGGCGCTTCGGCGCTTCCATAGACTTGGATAGGTCCTGAGCGCTCTGTTCCGAGTCCCCATTGGGCGATGTCATTATGATGCGCACCCCAGTCTGTAAGCATCCCCCCAGAATACTCCATCCACCATCTGAAAGTCCCATGCGTTCGTTCGGGAACATAATCGGTTTTGAATGCGGGACCAAGCCACATATCCCAATCGAGATCCTCCGGTACAGGCTTCACCTCGAATGGTCCGCCCCTTGGACCAGTTGGTAAATGCGTTTCTACCCACTTGATTCTACCGATGCGGCCATTTCTCACCAATTCACAGGCAAGTCGAAATTTCGCATCCGAACGCTGTTGGCTTCCCGTCTGGAATATGCGCTTTGTTTCACGCCAGACTTTAACAAGCTTTTTCCCCTCATCTATCGTAAGCGTGAGCGGCTTCTCGCAGTACACATGCTTACCAGCTTTCATCGCCGCGATGCACATGTATGCATGCCAATGATCAGGCGTCCCAATAATTACCGCATCTATATCTTTGCGAGCAAGGACTTCCCGAAAATCACGATAACCTTTGCAATCAGGGCCAAACTCTTCACATGCCTCTTTTAGATGCTGAGCATCCACATCGCATGCAGCAACAATCTTGCACCCATTGCGATTGGCAGCTGCGCGGGCATTATGCAACCCCATTCTATATCCACCCTTGCTACCACCGGTGCCAATTACTCCAAATTGTATAGTATCATTTTTGGCTATCCTACGGGTCTCGGCAGCAAGAGCTTCTTTATTGGAAGCCTCAACTTCCTTAGCAAACCATGCAGGGATTCCAGCAACAGCCAGCCCCGTGACCGACTTTGCCAGAAACTCACGTCTTGAAAGACCTTCTTTGTAAACCAAATTAGAAACCTCCAAAACGAAGACTTTAAACTTCCAGCTCGAAATACTGGCTAACTTTCGTATTCACCACGAGCCTATGTTTATCCTCCATACGAAGCCCAGTTCTTGCTTCACTAATAGAAGCTAGAGTATAATGTGGGCTGGCATGCACAAATAAGTAGGAAAGGAACAAAAAACTGAGCACCTCAAGAAGTACACGTAGCGGATGCTTGCCATATAGAATCTTCCTCTCAGTCGCCATCGGATTTACCGCAGGCATGATGAGTGGACTTCTAGGCATCGGCGGTGGAGTAATAGTTGTACCAGCGCTGGTTTATTTAGTTCACCTATCCCAGCGTCAGGCCCACGGCACCTCACTAGTTGCCATCCTTCTCTCAGCAGTTACAGGCGCATGCTACTACAGCACTCACGGGAAAGTTGATTGGTTAATCGGCACCGAGATGGCTTTTGGTGGCGTGATTGGCGCAATCATTGGCGCAAAGTTATGCTCGATATGTAGCAATCGCAGGCTAAGGCAGTTCTTCGGCATCTTCTTAGTACTAATTGGCTTGAGAATGATCGCTGATTGGATAATAAACGGGAGCTCTACCGGAAATCATGCTCAAATCATCGATGCCGCTTCGTTTGCAGGAGGTTTCCTGGTAATAATTGCAGGTCTAGTAACGGGCATCTTAAGCGGACTTCTTGGCATTGGCGGCGGAGTAATTATGATCCCAACGTTGGTATTATTGTTAGGCTTTCCACAAAAGCTTGCTCAAGGCATTTCGTTAGCAGTTATAGTGCCTGTCTCAGTTTCCGGCTCGCTAATGCACTACACCCAGGGCAACGTGAGACTAAAGGTAGCCGTATGGGTAGCAATTGGAGGATTTATTGGCAGTCTGGTAGGCTCAAAGATAGCCATCGGTGCAGAAGAAGTTACCCTTAAAGCAATGTTTGGCTTGCTAATGTTAGCATTTGGAGTAAGCATGGCCAGACCGCGCCAAGCAAAGCCGGCGTAGCCTTCAAGGAAATTTTATACTCACCGATTGACAAGCAGCCATTATAGCCCTATACTTATCGGCGAGCCTGGTAAATCTATCAGGCATTATAGACCGAATATTGCCGAATCTATCTCCTTCATCCTCATTTAGGGCCACGGCTCATGTCGTGGCCTTTCTATCGCTTTAAAGCCGAACTAACTGACAAGTTAATGAATGCCTATACTGCTGTGGGTTCGACCGTCCACCAGACCGGAATTGGCATTCGGCGGCCTTCGGAACGGGTTTGGCAAACAGCCTCGAGGTATGCATGCATTTTTGCAGGAGCAGATAGCTCAATCTCACGGGCGGTTTTGAAGCAGACAGCTGCAGATTCGGCTTCTCCCATTGCCAAAAGATGAAGTCCCTGGAGATATGCATCCCGGGCGTGAGCATGAGGATTATCCGCATCCCTAAGGGCGCTTGTCGGAAGCAAAAGGTCAAAAGCATCACTTGCATCTTTTCTTCCAAGTTTTTCGCGCGCTCGGCCAACATAAAATGCCTGTTCAGCGCCTCGCACGGCAATGTCATCTGCTGCCGACTTCCATGCAAGAACTGCTTCTTTGGTTAAGCCAAGCTGCTCTAGCGCAAGACCAAGGAGATAATATGCCTGGGCATCGCTGGAATCATGGAATTTGCTCGCCCCGATATTTTCCGGATATTCGGTCGCCTTCTGGAAATCTCGAGCCGCCTCTTTAAAGTTCCGTTCGCTAAACAGTCGCGCGCCTCGCATAAGGAGTGCCCTAACATATAATATTCGTGTGTGATATGCCAGCTCCGGCACAAAGAAACGCTTAGTAGTTATCAACTCTACTGCCTCGTCAAGCCGCCCCACTTCAAGAAATGCCCTAACTGCACGTTCCAGACATCCACTATCGTCCGGCGCATATTTTAGGATATTCTCTGCAACTTTAACCCGCTCAGCATCCCTACCCGTTGTCTCAGCCAGAATGTCC
Organism: Armatimonadota bacterium; assembly: GCA_029907255.1. NCBI lineage: Bacteria > Bacillati > Armatimonadota > Armatimonadota bacterium. The sequence goes on along the minus strand of JARYMF010000009.1, from coordinate 64,267 downwards.
AAATCACGCAGAGTCTCTGCATCCCCTGGGCTAACTTGATTCGCCTTTAGCATAAACTTATAAGCTGTCTCCGGATCATTCTTCTTACACCAGTATGCTAATGCAAGGTTCCGATAAGGCATATGATTAGCGCTTCCTGCTTCACAAGCTTGCTTCCAGTGTTCAATTGCCTCATCAATGCGCCCATGAACGTAAAGCATGCAGCCAATGTGAGTTCTAGCTTCTGCGTCAGGCTGCCTTTCAAGAATGCGCATTAATATCCCGCGGTGAGCAAAACAATTTACTATTCCTAACTCATCTGGCCGGCGTTTGCTCGGCAATTCTATTCCAAGCTCAACTGCAATGCCATTTAAAAATGGATCATCCGGCGGCCCATATTCGACCCAAGCATTAATGACCTCCCTTGCCTCCTCCAACAAACCTAGCTCGAAGTACCATGCAGCCGCATCCATGTCTTCCTGGAATCCTTCCAACAAAAGTGTTGGATATACTTGCCTTTTCTTACCAGAAGATTGAACCAGGTCTGATGAATTAAAAAGCCCACTTTCGAGGAAATACCTCTCCCACTGCGCCGTTCGCCATAAAGGGTCTGTATCCTGCAACTTACAAATCAAACTAAGCCCCTGTTCTGTCTCTCCGAGTTTTCTAGCTGATACCGCCGCCGCAAGGGTGAGTAGAGGATCACAAGGATTGTTCTCGTATAGTTGGATAACCTCTTTGTACGCACCATCCCGTAGACCTGCTAGAGCCAATCGCCAAGATGCAAGTTTGCCAAAAACCGTATCTTTAAGAAGCGACCTCCAAAGCTTTCCAGCCTCCGGCGAATCACCCAAGGCTAGCGCCAGATATGCCGTTGCTTCAGGGTCGTGGCGGAAGCACAACGCAATGCGTGCCTGTTCGGCAGCTTCTTGCAAGCGTCCGGCGAGCAACCTCAGCCTTGCAAGCCCCTTCCGGCCTTCGGCTTCATGCTCTGTGCCAAGTAGTCGCCAATAATGCTCCTCCGCAGTCGCTAAGGAATCCAACCGCTCGAAAACACAAGCCGCCTGAAGTACTTCATCAGGCGTCTGCACTTTCGGAGGCATCACACTAGTGCGCGGCACCGCATTTCGAATCCTATCTTTCGCAAGAGAATCGTATTGGAGAATGGGCCTCCCGCCGCTATCCCTAATCTCTATGTTCAATTCTTTTGCAGGATGCTCAATTGATATTCTTTCTACGCAACCTGGCAATAAATCAAGCCGCCGCTCTTTTATGGTAATGCCTCCCTGCAAAACCAGAACTTGAGCTTGAGGAACCTTTCGAGTCATCTGGATGATGACCTCGGTGGCCGCACCTTCCTCACGTATGTTTATAACGCCTTCTTTGTGTGCCTTCACAAAACCGCCAGTTGGGCCAACAGGTATCCATACTTCGTTAAACTCAACAAGCTCATGAGGCATGAGAAAGTCAAAATCACCTTGCGTGGCAAATCTTCCTGCTTGAATCTCAAAGTAATCGCCAGCATTTTCAGTAAGCATTCTCTGCCAAAGCCTACCCATTTCATCCCTGCCCCAGAAGAAGGCTTTTCTGCCTGGCAATTCCTCCCTGGGCGACCAGTGAGCAACCCCATAATCCCAATCCCAATAGTAAATCCCAAAAAAATCGTCGTAGACTTCAGTGGCAAAAATATCGCACGAGGTTTCATGCGCATATGCCCAGCTTAGGTCAGTTCCTTTGTGGACAGGCCACGCCATCTCGTCTCCATAAGCGCCAGAAGTAGCCATCGTCATTGGATAAATTAGTTGGGTGCGAGGTGTCTGATAAACTCCAGCGTTAGTCCACCAATAGTGGCGATGGGGCATAGAAGTTCCGTTATAGAGTCTGCCATGCTGGAAGAACCGATACTCCTCGGGAGCAAGACGAACTTCCATTGTGAAACGCATCCCCGTCATGCGCTCAGTATGACCAAATATAATCGAAACCGAGCCATCGGCATTCTGGCGCGTAACATAAGGAATTCTCGAATAAGTATAAACGGAATGGCCAATGGGGAAGTTGTACTCGATGCCGCCGGAAATCCATGCGCCTCGGATAGCTATAAGCGCCGGTTTTATACAGTCATTTCTGTAAAATATTTCACGCCCGAGCAACTTATCATATGCAGAGAACAAGCGACAACCAAAATCGGGTAGAAACGTCAAGCGAAGAAACTCATTCTCAAGTATAACACAATCATACTGCCTAACGATACGTTCTGAGCTCAGGCGGTTCTGCATTCTATAAGGATAGGGATGAGCCCCCAACTGCTTGGTAAAGCAAGGATTTGGACTCTCCGAACGCAAAACATATGTCGGCAGTTCTATAGTTTCACGACGAACCTCTGCACTCATAACATCTCTCCCTAAGAATCTAACCGCCGATACCTTACACGGCACATTAGTAGATTCCTTCAACGAATACCCTTCTTTGAACACCTCTGAAGGGTAAGCCGACTGCCATGTCAAAATGTAAGTTGAGGCGACTCGGGTAAATAATATCACACTGTACTATGCAGAGGTGCTGTGGCTGTGTCTGGGCTTAATAATTCAAAAATAAGAGTAGCACTCCACATTCACACACTATATTCTCCATGCGCTGAGACAAAACTTGAAGACATTAATGAATACTGCCGCAAACTCGAGATAGACGTAATTGCTGTGACTGACCACAACACAATCGGTGGCGCACTATATCTACGTGCACTAGCCCCCGACCTCCGAATTATAATCGGAGAGGAAATCCAAACACGACAAGGAGAAATTATCGGTCTTTTTCTAGAGCAAGAGATTGAGCCAGGCCTCGATGCAGTAGAGACTTGCGAGCGTATAAAAGCTCAGCATGGTTTGGTCTACGTCCCGCATCCATTCGACATTTTCAAAATTCGTCGCTTGAAAAAGCAAACCCTGATGCAGATACTCGACATGGTGGACATAATCGAAGTGTTCAATGCAAAATCAATTTTTAAAATATTCAATTGGAAAGCTTCAAGATTTGCAAAAAAGTATGGAAAAATCGGGGCAGCTGGAAGCGACGCACACCACCTAGAAGCTATTGGTCTTTGTTTAAATGAAATGGAGGACTTCTCGAGCCCAATGGAGTTTCTAAGGAACCTACGCAATGCACGATTAATAAAACACTCTTAAGCCCTCTCCATGCTTAGGACTTAAAGACATCTCAACCAGACAGAACGGTAAAAATTGGCGTTACTAAAGAAAACAAACCTATGCCTTACTATCGGAAAAACTTACTAATACTTTCAACCACAATATTTTTAACCTGTGTGAGCTGGAACCAAATTATCCCATTCTTACCGCTATTCATGAAGGAGCTGAATGTTGGCGAAGGAAAGCTTCTAGGATGGGTCGGGATAATCTTTGCACTTCAATCCGGCGCCAGCATAATTGCACTGCCCTTTTGGGGAAAACTCGGCGATAAATATGGCCGCAAGCCAATGGCAGTTCGAGCTGGTATGTGCCTCAGCGCGATTTACTTTGCAATGAGCATATGTACTACGCCTCTCCAACTTGCCATTCTCCGGTTCCTAAACGGGGCTTTGACCGGCTTCATTCCCTCTTCGATGGCACTTATAGCCACGAATACGCCTGAGGAGTTTGCTCCTCGCTCAATCGCCACCGCCCAAACCGCCTCAGCTGCTGGTCTTATTATTGGACCGGTAATAGGCGCAGGCCTTGCTGAACTTGTTGGTTATAGGATTTCCATGAGAATATCAGGCTTCGCTGTCCTACTTTCAGCAATTCTTGTCTGGCTAATGGTGAAGGAACCAAACAAGGCAAGTACAGGGGAGGAGACAAGCTTACTTCAAGATTTCATAATCTCTTTCAACTCACGCATTCTCAGCTCAATTATGTTGACAGTAATGATCTATGGAATCTATATTGGCGCAATCAACCCAATTTTGGCGCTTCACTTAACGAACATGAATGGCGGGCACGCGCCTAGCTGGCTTGCTGGGTTTGTCTTCTCCCTCCTGCCCGGTGCATTTATATTGAGCGCCCATTCCTGGAGCAGACTTGGCGAACAGAGAGGCTACAATCGAACGATACAGGCAGGATTAATTGGCGCCGGTGCGTGTGCTGTCGCTTTAACTTTTGTGAGAAACGTATGGTTATTTTCAGCAATCTTTTTTATAGCTGGGATTTTCCTTGCTGCATTAAACCCGTCTACTGGCGCAATCATCTGCACAAAAGTCGGCGAGCATTTCCGCGGCAGGGCATATGGAATGCACACCTCAGCCAACATGATTGGAAATATGATTGCGCCACTTCTCGCAGCGAAAATTGGCTCTTGGCTTGGAATTCCCTCTGTCTTTGCCTTTGTTGGAATCACAGCGCTTACAGGGGCGATAGTGTTTCCAATATTGGTAGCAGGATGGGCACGGGATAAATGGGAAACCGGCATCGGCGCAGATTCATCCGCTATTAATTAGCTGCTTGCAAACCGCAAGAGAACATAAGCCTTGTGGCAAAGAAGCGAGCATACTGATTTTAAGAAGCCAACACAAAGATGACAAACCAGCTCCGCCCAGCGCCCAATAGGCACGCAATTCAATGCAAGGCGTTAGCTATGTTATAATATTGCACCATGGTTTATTCGAAATTCAAACCACTTCCGCGGGAGTTTTACGCCGGCAATACCGTAGATGTGGCGCGTGCGTTGCTGGGCAAAGTGCTCGTGCATATAACCGATGACGGAACAATTGCAGGACGAATTGTTGAAACCGAGGCATACCTATGCGACGATCCCGCCTGCCATGCCTCACGAGGAGAAACTGCACGCAACTCTGTAATGTTCGGCGAGCCAGGGCATGCATATGTGTATTTTACTTACGGTATGCACTTTTGCTTCAATGCGGTAACCGGCCCCAAAGGAGTAGGCGAAGCTGTGCTTATCCGAGCTGCCGAACCGCTTGATGGCATCGAAATCATGGCTGAAAAGCGCGGGACGGACGACATAATAAACCTGGCTAATGGCCCAGGAAAGCTCTGCCGAGCATTCGGGCTTGACCGCCGCCACAATGGCCTTGACCTAACGCTAAGCAAACTTTTCATTACTGATGACGGTTACGTTCCCGCCGAAATAGTAACCGCTACAAGAATCGGCATCCGCCTAGCTGCCGACAAACCTTGGCGGTTCTATATCGCAGGAAACCCATATGTTTCAAAGATAAATAACCATCGCCCGAATATTAGCCCCTAATGTTTATAGAAGCCGAAAAGACAGAGTTAGAGGATTTCTGCACAAGCTTGCGTTACAGCCCATGTGCAGGAATTCGGCGTGTTCCTAGATAACGTATCATTGTTCTCGGCAGTTGTAAATATTGCCTAATACTTTCGCGAAGTGGAGGACCAAATGAAAAGATTTGCCTTTGTTCTAGCTGCCCTACTCATAGCCCTCACAATTGTATCGTGCGGGCGAAAGACCAGCGGGAAAGTCAAGGTTGCTTTTGTCTCAAACACCGTCTCACCGTTTTGGCGCATAGCCAAAGCCGGCGTCAATGCTGGGGAAAGAGATTTTAACGTCGAGTGCGACTTCCGCATGCCAGCCCAGGGAAACGCAACTGAACAGAAACAAATTCTAGAGGATTTGCTTGTCAAGGGCGTTACTGGCATCGCAATCTCGCCAATTAACCCCGCGAACCAAACTGACATCCTTAATCAGGTTGCTGAGTCTGCCAATCTAATTACCATGGACTCCGATGCTCCGGAATCAAAGCGGATATGCTACGTCGGTACAAACAATTACCAAGCAGGCAGAACAGCAGGCAAGGAAATAAAAAAGGCTCTGCCAAATGGTGGCAAAGTCGTCTTGTTTGTGGGAACCCTCGACGCACTTAATGCCCGGGAGCGGCGGCAGGGAATCATAGACGAAGTCAAGGGCTCAAAGGTACAAATAATTGACACACTCACCGACAATGCAGACCACGTAAAAGCGAAGCAGAACGTCGAAAACACTATTGTCAAGCACCCCGACGTTGCTGGCCTCATGGGACTCTGGAGCTACAACGGACCAGCAATTGCTGAGGCAGTCAAGGCGGCAGGCAAGGTTGGCAAGATCAAGGTCGTTGTCTTCGATGAGGAAGACGGCACACTCCAAGGGATAAAAGATGGAGTTATTTTCTCCACTATTGTCCAGAACCCATACCAATTTGGCTATCAGTCCATGCGCATTCTCGCAGCTCTGGCAAGGGGCGAAGACCCAAAAATACCAAAAAATAAGGTCATCTATCTTCCAGAGAGAGTGATTAATAAGACCAACGTTGATGCCTTCTGGAAAGAGCTGAAAAAGCATTTGGCAGAGGGAGAGAAATAATAGTAACTTCACTTTAATAAAAGGACTGCCGATCAAGCGAGTTAATATCTCATGGCAAATCCTCTGCTTTTAATGAAAGGAATAACAAAACGTTTCCCTGGCGTAGTTGCGCTCGACAATGTTGACTTTGAGCTCTACACCGGTGAAATCTGTGGGCTAGTCGGCGAGAACGGCGCTGGCAAATCCACCCTCATACGCATACTTGGCGGCATCTTTCCAGCCGACTCAGGTGAGATTTTTGTTGAGGGCAAGCCGGTAAGAATTGCCTCAGTAGATGACTCGCTTGCACTAGGTATCTCTATCATACATCAAGAGCTCAACCTAGCCGAAAACTTGGACATCGCCTCCAACATCTTCCTTGGTCGCGAGCCAACTGCCAGCCTTCTTTGTTTGGTAAGCAACCGCGTGCTCATGGAAAAAGCAGGCGAGCTTGCCAAGAGTGTTGGAATCACGGCGCCGCTGACAACCATCGTCGAGAATCTATCGCCAGGCCAGCAACAGCTCGTGGAAATTGCGAAAGCCCTCTCGATGTCCGCGCGTATCCTTGTGCTCGATGAGCCAACAAGTTCCCTCTCGCCAAGAGAAGCCGAGAACCTTTTTTCTGTGATGCGCAAACTAAAAGACCAAGGCGTCTCAATGATCTACATATCGCATCGGCTTTCGGAGGTCCAGGAGGTCTGCGACCGGGTAGTTGTTCTCCGAGATGGGCGGCGGGTTGGCGAACTGGCTAGGAAGCAGATGTGCCGCGACGAGATGATTCGACTAATGGTAGGGCGCGACATTTCTAGGTTTTTCCCTGAAGCCGGTAAGCCGACTGAAGAACCTGCCATTTGCGTAAGGGAACTTCGCCCTCCTGAATGTAAGGGAGAGTTTAACTTTTCCGTCAACCGCGGCGAAATCCTTGGAATCGCTGGTTTGGTCGGCTCTGGAAGGACCGAGCTTGCACGATGTCTTTTCGGGATTGAGCCCGCGCTTTCAGGAGAAATCGTCATTGACGGCAAAACCGTCCGCATCAAAAGCCCACTAGATGCAGTCCGCAACGGAATTGGTATGGTGCCGGAGGATCGGAAATACCTTGGCTTGATACTTGAGATGGCAGTGAAGGAAAATATCTCGCTTCCAGATTTCTGCGCGTCCGGTCGGTTTTGGCTTGACGAGCGACGTGAATCGAAGCTTGCCGAGGAGCAGATAAAAAAATTAAATATCCGCACACCAACAATCAACCAGCGTGTCGAGCTGCTTTCGGGCGGCACTCAGCAAAAAGTGGCGCTTGCAAAATGGCTTGCCGTCAGATCAAAGATTTTGATACTCGATGAGCCAACTAGGGGGATTGACGTGGGATCGAAGAGCGACATCTACTCTCTTATCCGCGAGCTTGCAGATGCAGGGTTGGCGGTCATTATGATATCATCAGAGCTAGAGGAAATCCTCGGTTTAGCTGACAGGGTTCTTGTGCTTCACGAAGGCCGGCAAACTGGTCTCCTATCACATGAGGAAATGAGCGAAGAGAAAATCATGCAATTAGCGACGGGAGGGATGACGGCTTGAGAAAAATTCTCGGCATGATCTTACTTCTGGTCGCCCTGTGCATAGCAATCTATTTGGTCAATCCAAGGTTCATAACGCCGGTCAACCTCCAAAACCTTACGCGACAAATAGCCCTCCTCTCCATCTTTGCCATTGGAGAAGGGATTGTTATCCTTTCTGGTGGAATTGACCTCTCCGTAGGTTCAATAATCGCCTTTACAGGCCTCCTAGTCGCATACCTAGTGACCACTCTAGGGGTCCCGCCAGCTTTAGCCACTACTTTCGTGCTAGCCCTGTGTGTCATTATCGGCTTTGCGCACGGAATGCTAGTTACTAAACTCAAACTACAACCCTTTATCGTTACGCTCTGCACCATGCTTATCTTCCGCGGCCTTGCCCGGCGACTAACTGAAGACGACACCCGTGGGTTCGGCAACCAGTTCGAATCTTTCCGCATGCTAGGCGAAGGAGCGCTCTGGGGTATTCCAGTTCCTGTGATAATCCTCATCACAGTAGCAGTCATCGCCCATTTTTTTATGCGCTATACAGTGTATGGTAGATACCTCTATGCAATCGGCCGCAATCCTAATGCAGCCCGCTATGCTGGCGTAAAGGTCGATCGAATGCAAACTGCCTCTTATCTTGTATGTGCACTCCTTTCTGGGGTGGCGGGAATACTCTATGCTACCTATACGAACTCTGTTCAACCGGCGACGACTGGGCAGGCATATGAACTGTATGCAATCGCGGCGGCAGTGCTTGGTGGATGTTCGATGCGTGGTGGAGAAGGCACAATCCTTGGCATAATAGTGGGCGCCAGCATAATGCGAGTAATGTACAATGGGATAATACTAGTAGGAATTTCCACCTTCTGGGAATTCGCGGTAATTGGGACAGTAATACTAATCGGTGTTGTTGCCGACGCAACTGTCAAGCAGCGTGCCTCGCGACTAAAGGCAAAGGGATAGTTCCGGGAAGACTGCTTTTTATAAAATATACACGAAAGCCTTTGAATACCTGGAATGAAATTTCCTCATAACGTCAGCTCCATTATCAGGATGGTAGATAGAAGACGCGGAGAGCATCCTGTCTGTAGCCATAATAAGCAGAATATGCCAGCTTTAGCGATATAGTAATTAAATTATTTGTGCAAAGTACTTGACAACACACGTCAAGCGGCATATAATCCGACCAAGCGGCCTTCTAAGGCAATGAGCATCCAAATGCTATCCCATCTAAAAGGAGGGCTTTCAATTGGCCCGTGCAAGCTTCCTGCATACCGCCGACCTGCATCTCAGCCGTCCATTTGGCTTTCTGCCCCCACAGATTGCCGAGGAGCGGAGGCGCGACCAACGAAGGACGCTCAGCAAAATCGTAGATTTAGCGCTTGAACGCGATGTGAACTTCTTGTTGGTAGCCGGCGACTTATTCGACCGACCAGACCCCGACCCGTCGGATATCGAGGCAGTGACTGAGAATTTTCGACGGCTAACCGAGGCTGGGAAGCTGATTTTCGCCATCCCAGGCAACCATGACCATTGCTCAATGGGAGGCTTTTGGCGACGCTTTAATATGGACGGCGTCCGAGTATTTACCGAGCCCGAATACCAATCTGAAATCCTCGGCGACCTTGGAATAATAGTGACTGGCATCGCTTTTGACCGTGAAAATTCGAGCCGCCGCGCCTTTGAGGGGCTCAATCTTCAATCCGACTTACCTGCAGTTATCTTAGTTCATTCATCATATGAAAGCTTTGAGGGGCAAATCGAGCGATACCATCCATTCTCAGCTGCCGAGATTGCACAATTACCCGCGGCATATATCGCGCTTGGCCACTACCATCGGCTGAATTTTATTAACAGCAATGGCGTAATAGCTTGTTACCCAGGTACTCCTGAAGGCATCAGCTTCGATGCACCCGAGACCGAAGAACGCTACGTAATAATTGGCAAGATAGATGATGACGGTAAAGTTGCTACTGAGCAAGTGCCGGTAAATCGGCGGATTATGCGGAGCGTCGAAATTGACTGCACATCGTTTGATTCAATCGATGCTCTCCTAGAAGCTATCCGCAAGGTATGCAACCCAGCTGCACTAGTTGAGATACGCCTAACAGGGACACCGCCCGGCGAGTTAATTCCGGCTCTGCAGGAGGTGGGCGAGAGATTCAAAGACTCATGCTATTGGCTATCAGTTGACCACTCTGGTTTAGTTACGTCTACCGAAGTTGACGATGACGACCGGACAATTAGAGGACTTTTTAAGCAATATTTAATAAAAGAGATTGAAAAAACAAACGACCCTGAAAGGCGGCGCTTGCTTCTTCGGGCACTCGATCTTGGCTTGGCCGCATTGAGTGAGGAATAGCTTATGCAGCTCTTGGAGCTTCAACTCACAAATTTCAAACGGTTTACTGGACAAAAATTCACCTTCACACCTGGAATCAACTTAGTATGGGGGCCGAACGAATCCGGCAAGTCCACACTCCACGAAGCCATATGCTGTGCTCTCTTTGGGCGAGAGCGCGGACAGGCAGTCGAAAACTGGAACAGTGACGGCACCTGTTCGGTGCGCCTTATTTACTCCGCCGATGGCGAGACATTTCTAATAGAGCGAAAACTCACTGCCGGTGTGCAGAGGCTTTGCGTTCTCCGAGCGGGAGAGGAAACCGATGTAATCACTGAAAAAAGTGCGGTTGAAGAAAAGATTGCGGAACACCTCGGCATAAGGGATAAAACCATTTTTAACAACACAATTTCCATACGACAGGCCGAAGTAAGCAAATTAACCAGCAACAGCCTATCATCTGTGGGCAATGAAATCCAGCGAGTGCTCACTGGTACTGCTCAAGGGTCAGCCTCCAAAGCTCTATCAAAACTACGTAGGCAACAAACTGATATAATTGGACCACCACGCCCAAAGAACCCCCGAGAATACGAAAACATCACAAATCGCCTCCAAAAACTTGCGGAAACCCTAGCGCAAGCCCGAGCATCCCGGGATCGAATCGTAAAGCTAGAAGATGAAATTAGACTTCTTGAAGAAAAGCTTTCGCACGAATCAAAACGCCTCTCTGAGCTTGAGGAGCTACTTGCGCGGCATACACGATGGGCCGAACTCAAGCAAAAGCAACTGGAAATCGGTAAACTCCACGAATCCGTCTTTGCACGAGTAAGAAAAATAAATGATAGCCTTGCAGACCTGAAGTTTGCACAAAAAGAGCTTGAGGAGGACGCTAACCTTATTGGGAAGGCCGACGAGATTGCCGATCATCTAGCGAAGCTTTATGGAAAACGCACGGCACTTGAGGATCGTCTTTCCCAGTTAAAGCAAACCCTCGAGAATCTACCGGAGCGTGCAGGAATTCTCGCGCAGGCAATTTGGGCGGGAGGAGCGCTAGCTTTTGCAGCAGCAGCAATTGTTCTTGGTTTAGCAAAGAACCCTCTATTTTTCCTGCTTATAATCCCTGCAATTGCGATATTAGCAAAATTGGCACTATCGAAAGGCTTACAAAGGTGGGACGAACACCAACATCTCAATCAGTTGATTACATCAACACAGGAGGAACTAAAAGCAGTCAACCTTGAGGAACAGAGCATACTGGCTTACTTAAAGTGCCCAGACCTAGAACGTGCTTTCGCAAGAATAAAAGCCTATCGGTCACGAGCAGCACGAACACACGAGCTTGAGGTTTCCATCAAAACTCTGCTAGATGGGCGGAACCTTGAGGACTGGCAGAAACAGGAAGCAGACCTCGCACGGGAACTTTCTATAATCAACCATGAATTGGAAGAACAGTTTGCAGAATACTCACCCACGACCGAGGAAGTGGAGCGGTGGCGGTCTGAGCATGCATCGCTTCTGACTTCGACAGCGAATGCGTCTGAAAGGCTATCTAAACTAAGGGGCGAGCTCGAGGCAGAGCATAGAAATATGAGAGATATGGCGTGCGTAGAGGGCGAACTTGAGTTTTTGCACAAACGAAAGGCCGAATTGGAGTTTCTAAACAAGGCATATGGCGAAGCAATCGCTGCCTTGGAAGCCGTCATTCAACATGTTTCTGAAGAATACCTTCCGGTTCTCTCCGAAAAAGCCACTGAGTGTCTCAGCCATATCACAAATGGCCGATATACAGCTGTAAGGCTAACACCCGATTGGGTAATTTCGCTCGATTGTACGGAAAAAACTGGCATCGCTCCGTCCATTGTAAGCACTGGCACTTCGGACCAAGTCTTTTTCGCACTACGTGCCGCCTGCGGAGAACTGCTCTCCTCCGGACACAAACTGCCAATTATCTTAGACGATCCATTTGTAAGCTTTGACCGTGAGCGTCTGGAACGAACGCTACTTTTCCTTGGAAAGCTTGCATCTAGAAACCAAATCCTTCTACTCACCCATGACCCATTCACTCTCGAGTGGGCGAAACAGACATCGTGTACTATACTTGATCTTTCTAAGCTGTAACGCTCCCCCTATTGAAACTCTCCCTAAGCCATACTATACTAAGCTATGGAGTACACTTTCCCTTAGGAAGGCGAAAGCAAGTGAAAATTGCGAAATGGCAAATAATTGCAAACCTGATTTTAACACTTAGTCTATCATTTTCTCTTTGTTATGCCGCTAAACCAGCAAACGTACTGGTTATCATAAACGATAACAGCCCTGACTCAAAAGAAATCGGCATATATTATGCCAAAAAGCGGGGCATACCAACAAAGAATATTTGCCACATTAAATGCCCGGCAACCGAAGAACTAAATGACAAAGACTACCGCCCGCTCATCGAAAAGCCTGTTAAGGCTTATCTTGCTAAAACCGGCCTAAATAAGACTGTGGATTACCTCGTGCTCACAAAAGGCATCCCCATTAAGCTTCGAAACAGCGGCATGAGTGTAGACAGCATGCTGATGTGTATGGACCTTGGATTTTCTTTTGAAGGCCTTAAACAAGGAATACCCAATCCATACTTTAAGAAGCGAGAACATTTCTCGCACAAAAAGTACGGATTCTATCTCGCCACAAGACTTGATGGCCATACAAAGAAAGATGCAAAAGCTCTCGTAGATAGAGCGTTGGCGGCAAAGGCTGCTCGCGGCGTCTTCATTTTCGATATGTGCCCTGCCAAGAACGGCGGCAGTTATCGAATATACAACGACGACATGAGGAAGACGCACGACTTTCTCATCCACAATGGATACATCTCTTATTTCGACAACACCGCCGAGTTTATCGGCGGCCGAAAAAAGATCATGGGCTACTTTTCATGGGGAAGCAATGACCCTGCATATGACTTTAAAAAATACCGCTCAAACCAGTTTTTACCTGGTGCCATTGGGGAAACCGCAGTGTCTACTAGCGCCCGATCTTTTGGCTACTACAAAGCAGGCCAGTCAATGATCGCCGACTTAATTGCAGCTGGAATCACTGGGATAAAAGGCTATGTTTCTGAACCATATCTCAGCGCAATAGCCATGCCCTCTATTCTTTTCGAACGTTATATTTCGGGCTTCAACCTGGCTGAGAGTTTTTATATGGCATCTCGGTTTATTTTTTGGAAGGACATAGTCGTTGGCGATCCCCTCACGGCTCCGTATGCCGAGAACCGTTAACACTCCGAAAATATAGCAGCCGGCTTTCCAATAACCACGCATTATTCAGAGTGTCAAGCCTATTGGCTCAACTTTACCACGAAGAACGAGTGAAAGAGCTGTATGCCTGCAGTACATTGGGTAAAATGCAATATGAGCTTTTGCCGAAAATAGACGAGGTCTGTGAATCTTGCCTTAACAATATTTTCCCATAAAGTGGCAACCAATCTTACGCAATCAAGGCCAAATTGCAAAGAAATATGCCACAAAGTTCAGCGGGGTGATTAAAAATAGCAAAAGGCATAAATAAGTGACCAACAAAGGCGCGAGGCAAGTGTAAGGTTGACATATGTTAAAAAAATGGTTATACTTTATTCAAACGTTCGAGACGGCGTCGCTGGGGGAGCGAAGAAGTGGCCTAGCTCCAGCAGAGCGTATCCGATAGCTGATTTGTACCTCAAACATCTGCCACCAAGCCAGAAATCTTATAAGATTCCGCGGCCTTTACCGAAAATGGTATTGAGACAAGACCCCCAGCTCTTGCCGAGCGGAATGGAGGATATAGCAGTTGCTGATCCAGGATCAATCTCAAACACAGCAACAGCGGATAGATCCGAAGATCATAATGGCGAATACCCTTCTGCAGCTATCCAGTCTGGAGCTTCAGGAAGCAATCGAGCAGGAACTCGCAGAAAATCCAGCGCTCGAGCTCGAAGACGAGGAACCTTGTTCGGGGTGTGAGCTTGCACCTTTTATGTGCAAGGACTGCTCATTCCAAAAGCTGGCTGCACAAAACGAAGAAACCGATATCTCAATCTACGAGATAGAGCCCCAATTTGAATTTACATTCGACCCTGATGATGATAATGACCCAATCAGCAGTTTGCAGGCAGATGTTACCTTACCCGAGCATCTACGCAACCAACTCCGAGCCTTAGTGACGGGGAAAACCTACGAGATCGCCGACTATCTCGTGAACTACATAAATGACAGGGGCTATCTTGAGTGTGATCTTCTCGAGCTTACTCTCGAGCTTAATGCCACCGACGACGAGATTGCCGAAGCCTTGGCAGTGCTGCAGACCCTCGATCCACCTGGCGTAGGAGCGCGAGACTTACGGGAATGCCTTCTCATCCAACTCCGTTACCTTGATGAACAAGGTAGAGGAAATACGCTTGCCCAACGCATAGTCGAGAATTGCTGGGAAGAAATGGTCGGGCGAAAAATCAACCGTATCGCTCGAAAATTAAGGACAAAGCCTGAGAATGTTCGGGCAGCACTAAGGTTTATCCAAACAAAGTTAAATCCTCATCCTGCCGGCAGTTTTGTGGCACCCTGGGACTACAAGCCCACCGATGCTAAACTGTCGGTTCGCCCTGATGTAATCATTCGCCGCACTCCAACCGGATATGAGATAGATGTTGTCTTCAACGAGCATCTTTCGCTTACAATAAACCCATACTACCGCCAGATATACAATGACTTGAAAAGCGGCAAAACAAAAAACATTTCAGAAGACGAAAAAAAACACATATTTGACTACGTCGAGCGTGCCGACCTTTTCATAAAAAACCTCAACCAGCGCCGAAGAACTCTTCGCAACATAACAAAGCGTATTATTGAACATCAACACGGCTTTCTTGACACCGGCTCAAGGTTATTCCTTAGGCCACTTACTCGCGTAAAGATAGCAGAAGAGCTTGGAATTCACGAATCCACGGTCAGCCGTGCAACAGCAAACAAATACGTTCAGATTCCCACCCAAGAGGTTGTGCCTTTCGACTTCTTCTTCAATTCATCCCACTCCGTCTCAGATATCATTGCCCAACTTATCGAGAATGAAGACCCTGCGCACCCCCTTAGCGACCAGGAGATAGCTCGAATACTTAACGAACGCGGCTATAATGTGGCCCGCCGCACCGTCGTCAAATACCGCGAAGCCATGAAGATATTGTCCTCTCGCCAGCGCCGCCGTTAGCCTCCTTTTGACAAGCTCCAATAGTGGAAACCTGTGCCATTTTCTGGTAGAATGCATTCAAAGGATGCAACCAAAATTAGGAAATTTCCCCTTAAGGAGAGCATCATATGAAAATAAAAGAAGGAGATTATGTTAGGGTAATCCCGAGAGAATGTACGCCAGCTGACGCCAAGAATGGGCTATTCTATGGATATTTTGGCGGTTTGTGCGGCACAGTTGTACGTATCTATGAAGGCGATGAAGTATGCCTTAATGTCGATTTAGAAACCCTTCCACCTGATATATTAAAACGCCACATTGAAATTCAAGAATCAATAAAACGTAAGTGGCTTAATGGCCTTTCAAATGAAGCAAGAAACCATCTAACCTCTGAGGAAAAGCATTTCGAGCTCTCATATACCATATTAGTGAGCGCAAGCGATATCGAGAAGATCAAGGACGTCAAGAAGAATGCCTCCACCGAACCAAGACCTATAGCTATTAAAAGCTCAAAGCAGTTGAACCCGCCCGTCACAGAAAGCAAGGCGCAAGTTGAGCCGTCCGAAACAGCTATCGCCGAAAAGCCAACAAAAAAATCCTCTGCTAAGACCGAAGCCAAATCATCCGGTTCTACAATAAAAACGTCATCAAAAGTTAAAAGTACGGAACAAAATGATAATAATGACCTTACTCCAGCTGAACTTGAGTTTCTTAAACAGCGTGAACGGGCATTAAAAAAGAAGAAATAACATGGGAGGCTTTACATGGCCATCCATGAGGAAATCAAACTGCATAAAGCGATTCTTTATGATAAGCTGCCAGACAACCGCGTTAGGTGCAATGTCTGCCAGCGCCGCTGCAATATCGCTGAAGGAAAGATGGGCATCTGCTTAACGCGGATTAACAAAGGTGGCGAATTATATTCTACCATCTATGGCATAGTTTCTTCCGCCCATGCAGATCCCATCGAGAAGAAGCCCGTCTATCACTACCTCCCTGGTAGCCTGAGTATGTCGTTCGGAAGTTTTGGATGCAATTTCCGATGTGTATTTTGTCAAAACTGGGAAATTGCTTATGCTGATGGTGTGAAGATCCCAGCAGTTGAAGGACGCTACGTGAGTCCTCAAAAAGCTGTGGACCTCGCAAAGGAGTATCGGTGCGCAAGTATATCTTGGACATACAATGAGCCAGCAATCTGGCTGGAGTACACTCTCGACTCTGCAAAGTTGGCGAAAGAGAACGGGCTTCACACAATATATGTAACTAATGGCTATGCAACCCCTGAACACCTAGACATGATTGGTCCATACCTCGACGTATATCGCGTGGATATAAAAAGCTTCGATGACAATTTCTATCGAAAGCTTATAAATATACCATCTGTGCAAGGGATTCTCGACGCCACAAAGCTAGCAAAAGAGAAGTGGCATATGCATATTGAGACCGTGACGAACATAATCCCAACTTGGAATGACGCGCCTGAAAACTTGCGTGCAATCGCTCGATGGATAAAGGAAAATCTCGGCGAGCTAACTCCCTGGCATGTGACGCGCTTCTTCCCTTGCGCAGAGCTGGTTGACGTCCCTCCCACTCCGCTGAGAACTCTGGAACTAGCACGAGACATTGGCCTCGAAGAAGGCCTGAAGTTCGTTTATATAGGAAATATTGGGGCTTCCGGCGACCCTAATACCCGCTGTCCAAGCTGTGGGGCCGTGGCTGTCTCGAGATTTGGATACACCGCTCGCGTAGAAAATGTAACGCAGGATGGCAAATGTTCAAAGTGCGGGACAGAGCTTGGAATAGTAATCAAAGCTTAATTGGTAGCCAAACAAGAAATAGGAGGACCAATGATATTCGAAGACCGTGTAGATGCAGGCAGGCAGCTTGCAGAGGCATTAGAACATTATAAGGGCCAAGATGTCATTGTCCTTGCGGTTCCCCGTGGCGGCGTTGTCGTGGGTTATGAAGTTGCCCGTGCCCTCAATGCACCACTTGATGTGGTCATCCCAAGGAAGATTGGCGCCCCAGGACAACCTGAGCTTGCAATTGGCGCAGTTGCTATTGATGAGAAGCCTTTCCTTGACCACCAAATGATTCACCTCCTTGGCGTTTCCCAAGAGTACATAGAGGCCGAAGTTCGCCGTCAAAAAGAGGAGATTGAGCGCAGGCGAAAGATATACAGGGGTGACCGTCCATTCCCTAAGCTCAAAGACAAAACGGTTATACTCGTGGACGATGGAATTGCAACTGGCTACACAATGATGGCAGCCATCCATGCAATCAGACGCATGCAACCTAGCAAGCTTATCCTAGCCGTCCCGGTCGCCCCTCCCGAGGCTGTTTCGCGGCTCAGACCTTTAGTCGACGAACTAATAGTACTTGAAACCCCCGAGCCCTTCTTCTCAGTCGGATCCTGGTATGAACAGTTCGAGCAGACGACCGACGAGGAAGTCATCGAACTGTTAAAGAAAGCAGAAACAGAGCATGCCGCTTCACAGCAACCACCCAGTTAATACACATGATAGCGGTAACCAAGTTTCAGAGACTTGGCTCTCAGGGTATCACTTTTTTGTCATAATAAGCCATTCAAAATCACATAGGAGGAGAACCACCTGATAGGACAAAATGAAAGTGCTTCTCAAATACCCAAAAAAGGCCAGTGCATCATTATGCTTGCAGGTGATAAAATGTTGTTCGACGGATGCGAATAATAGACAAGAAATAGTTGGGGGGAGTTCTTGCTAATGCCGACGTCAAACCAAGCAGGCTCGAATCCGATGGACTTCTTTTTCTCTTTGATTTGGCTATTCTTTATACTTTCGGCGCTTGTGCCGCTCTTTAAGCAACGAAGAATTCAGTTGGAGCGCTACCGGTTAATCCGCCAACTTGAAAAGGAGCGCAAATCTCGTGTTATCACACTAATCCACCGCCAAGAAGCGTTAAGCATCCTCGGAATCCCAATAGTACGATATGTAACCGTTGAGGATTCCGAGCAAGTCCTCAGGGCAATACGGCTAACTCCACCCGACCTGCCAATTGACCTTGTAGTTCATACGCCTGGCGGATTACTCCTTGCCGCCGAGCAAATTGCAATGGCTCTCAAACGTCACAAGGCAAAGGTTACTGTCTTTGTTCCACACTATGCTATGTCCGGCGGGACTCTCATCGCGCTGGCGGCAGATGAGATAGTTATGGACCCAAATGCTGTCCTAGGCCCAGTTGACCCACAACTCCAGGAGTATCCGGCTTCTTCAATCCTTGAGGCTGTCAAAGTTAAAGATAAGAACGAGCTTGAGGACAAGACCCTGATACTAGCCGATATCGCTAGAAAAGCAATTCATCAAGTGAGGGAATCCGTCTACTGTTTATTAAAAGAGAACATGGACGAAGAAAAAGCTCGTCAATTAGCACGTGTGCTTAGCGAGGGTACATGGACACATGATTATCCTATTAGCGTTACAGAAGCCCGTGAACTAGGACTGCCTGTTAGCGAGGAATTGCCTGAGACCATCTATTATCTTATGGAGTTATATCCACAGCCGGTCCAGCGGAGACCATCCGTTGAGTATATACCTGTTCCTTATCGAAGAGAATCGGAGCCACCGCATGGAAAATGAGTTTTTCGAGGACAGAGTAGACGCCGGCCGCAAGCTTGCAGAACATCTCCTAAATTACAAAGACAAGGGTGCTGTGGTTCTAGCAATAGCCCGTGGTGGGGCGCCCGTCGGTCTAGAAGTAGCAAAACGCATACATGCGTTGTTTGACGTGATTGTCCCCCGAAAGATTCCAATCCCTTGGAATCCAGAAGCTGGCTTTGGCGCAATAACTGAAGACGGGACTATGGTGCTAAACCACAGAATGGTTCGAAGCCTTCGCCTAACCCCCGAAGAGATTGAGGAAGCTGCAAATGAAGTACGTAAGGAAATTATTCGACGTGCAGAAGCTTTTAGGGGAGGCAAACCACCCTTAGAAATTGAAGGAAGACCTGTTATTCTCGTTGATGACGGACTAGCATCAGGCTACACCATGCTTGCAGCGATTGAATCGGCTAGAAAACATGGCCCATCCGCAGTTATCGTCGCAGTACCAGTCGCATCAGGAGGTGCAGTGCGTCTCGTCCAACCAAAAGCCGACGATTTTGTGGCACTCATCATAAGTGAGAGGCTGCCGTTCGCTGTAGCAGACTTCTATCTTCACTGGACGGACCTAGCCGACGAAGATGTAATCGCCTGCTTAAAGGAAGCGGAAAAGCTTGGATTAAGAGGTGAAGCGGCCACCCGCAAAGCAACAAGCTGAGCGGCCGCAAGAGTTATTTGCGTGCACGACCGCCTTTTCTTGCAGCGGTCTCTTCTTCCTCAACACGCCCCTTCGGAGCAGTTGGAGCCATCTCTTCTTTGCCCTTTTTCTTGATTCGACCGTTCGTGATTTCCTCAATAGTCTGTTTTCTTCCAATTTCTATGGGCATATCAATCTCCTCCTTAATCCTTCCTTGCATACTCTGGCACCGGCACGCCTAACTCTTCTTCACGGCCGGCGACATATTTCTCAGGATTTCGTCGAAACTCTTGAGCGCATTCAAGCGCGCCAAAGTAATAATAACGACCCTTATATTCCTCAACTTCAGGGTACTCCACATCTTCGAGATCTTCACCACATACGGGATCGCGCACCATAAAATGCTCACGCTCCTTCTGCCGAGTCCGGCAAAAATCTTATTGACAAAAAACATCGAAATTTAAACTCGTATGACCACCAACCAAAAAGCAACGCATTACCAATTTTCTCTAGCTTTCCTAGAACCTAGGTTTGACCATGCGTCAAAGCTTTTGATAGAATCAAGTAATGCCCACCATGCCTATAGCCTGAAAGCCTTGGGGAGGTACAAATGAGACTTCCGCGTTTGGTACTCTTGCTGTTTCTGTTATTTTTCTGCTTCAGCCCATCCGTATGTTCACAAAACTCTCTTCTAATGTCATTTCGATATCCGCCAAAGGAATTCAGCCCTATTCCCATTTGGTGGTGGAGTGGGGACAAAATCACAGAAGAGCGGCTTGCCTGGCAGATGGAAAAAATGGTTGAGGGGCATATTTATAACGCAATAATCCTAAATCTATATCCAACTTCAGACGACCCGCCATATTTTTCTCCTAGATGGTGGGAACTAATGGATTTCACCCTCCGCAAAGCTGATGAACTTGGCATGAAAATATGGTTTTATGATGGCCTGGGCTTCGCTGAATCGGACATTCAAAACCGTCTGATGGGAACAAACGCTGAGTTTAAGGCAGAATATCTAGCTTGTGAATCAACCGACGTGACCGAAGGAAAAGCGGCTGAGCTAAAGCTGCCGGCTGGCAGGTTTATTGCCGCCTGTGCGGCACCAATACTAGAAAATTCATCGCTTGGAGAACCAAAAGATTTGTCTGCAGAGTTTAAGGGTGGAGTGCTAAAGTGGACGCCATTAGCCGGAAGCTGGCGCGTAATGCTCTTCTATGCAATGCCTTCGTCAAGGTTCGACTACTCAAATGCGATTGCATGCAGCAAGTTAATCGATAGCATTCATGGCGAGTATGAGCGCCGATATGCCCGCTATCTTGGTAAAACTATTCCTGGCAGCTTTCAGGATGAGCTGCCACCACTACCCCACTGGTCAAAAACTTTCCTCGTTGAGTTTCAGAAGCGCAAGGGATACGATTTAACACCGCACCTTCCAGCGCTTTTTTATGACTGCGGCCCAAAGACAGCCAAGTACCGCATAGACTACCGCGATGTAATAGCAAGCATGTGCGAAGACGCCTTCTTCAAACCGCTCTTTGAGTGGCACGAGAAGCATGGGATGATATGCGGCATGGACCAGTTTATCCGCAATGCAGACCCCATCAACGCTCAGATTTATTACCACGACTACTTCCGCACCATGAGATGGTTCGGCGCCCCTGGCCAGGATCAGCATGGTGATGCTAGACCTCATGCCTCAATTGCCCATTTATATGGAAGACCCCGTGTATGGCTGGAAGGCTTCTATAATTCAGGCTGGGGGCAGACCCTAGAAGAACTTGCCCAACTTGTAAACATTTGGTACGTCCGCGGTGCGAATTTATATGATCCCCATGCCTGGTACTATAGCACTGCTGGCGGATGGTGGGAATGGGCGCCGCCTTGCACCTCGTTCCGTCAACCATACTGGAGGCATTACAAATACTTTGCTGATTATGTTGCACGCCTTAGTTTCTTGCTTAGTCAGGGGAGGCATGTTTGCGACATCGCGGTGCTCTACCCTTCTACAACCATCCATGCTGAGATGACGGTAGAGGACAACATTTCCGATTCTGCTGGGAAAACAGCTCAAAGGTTCTGGCAGACCGTCCAATCGCTCGATAAAGATAAACGAGACTTCGACTGGATAGATGAAGATAGCCTCCAGAGAGCTGTATGCGCGAATGGAAGACTGAATGTAAGCTCTGAAAGCTACCGAGTGTTGATTCTACCCCGCGCACTTTATTTAAAAACTTCAAGCGCCAAGAAAATAGAGGAGTTCGCGCGATCCGGTGGGCTGGTTCTCGTTGTGGATAATGCCCCAATTGGGTCAGCCGAAAGCGGTAGGGATGACCCCGAGATACAAAGTCTTTTTGCAAAGCTTATAGACCAAGGTTTGGTGACAATGCTCTCATATCCTGGAATAATCCCCGAGACGCTCGAGGTACTGTTACCGCGGGACCACTCGCCGAACATTCGCTGTACACACCGAGCTGTAGGCGATATTCACTTCTATTTTGTTTTGCCGGAGAGCGCTGGCCCCTGGAAGATTACACTCTCAGCAAAGGGACAGCCAGAGGTTTGGGACCCATACACTGGCAACGTATACCCGGTAACCGACTATTCGATTACAGATGCTGGAACAGAGATGACCTTTAATTTTGACCTATCGCCAGCTTTCTTCATAGTAATCAACCCCAAAGCCACCGCAAACGAAGGGAAAAACCTTTTAACTAATAACTCCCAACAATCAACGGCGCCTCAGTCTCCCATTCTTCAATTTCCAGACGAGTGGGATTTCCGGATTTATCCAACGCTGGACAATAGGTGGGGCGACTTTCGTCTTCCAGCTTCGAAAGGGATGATGCCTGTCGAAGTTCGGGACTTCCGCTATACAGATGACCCCAAAAACGAGGGGCTCAAGGCAGGATGGCATAAGAGCAACTTCGACGATTCCAAATGGGCCCGTGCGGTATACACCTTTGGACCATACTGGAATATGTCCGATCCGATTAGGATGTCAAGCCTCGACGAACTTGAAAAGCCCATGCCACCAGAGGAATGGCACGCCAACTCACCAAACTGGCGAGCTGTGGTTTATTCACGCCAGCTTGGCATTGAAAAAGACCCAATTCACCTCACTACGCTCGGCCCTAAATCCAGAGTTCCAGCGGATTTTGCTCTGGTAAAATTTGACGAGGTTATCTCCGCCCGATACCTGTCCACATTCGTCTACTCGCCCAAGGCACGCTCGGCAACTTTGTATGTAAGCAGCCAATTCCCAAAGAGGGTATGGCTAAACGGCTCTCTTGTCATCAATCAGCCTGCCAACAAACCTCCTGTCTTTTCTGCACGAGTGAAGTTAATGAAAGGCTGGAATAAAGTTTTGATAAAGCTTGCGCATGATGGGGCCGCCACTGAGCGTCTTTCATTCTCGATATCAGATGAAAACATGCCATCTGCGAAATGGATTTGGGCGGCAAAGCCTGAAGCACCGATAGTCTACTTCCGTAAAGTGCTAGAAGTGCCCTATCAGCCAAAGGAATCTTCCATAAACATCACGTGTGATAACGGTTATGAACTGTATGTGAATGGGAAGCTGATTGGCAGAGAAGTGGGATACGACCAATCGTATTGGCAAACTGCCGAGCACTTCTCGATTCCTCTGCGCAAAGGCAAGAACATCATCGCCGTTAAGGCGATAAACCTCGGAGGCCCAGGAGGCCTTGTTGCATGGGGCGAGGTGAAATCCGCCTCCAACAAACGACTTCCTCTTGCAACTAATGAGACATGGGAGTTCTCGACGCGGTGGGAACCAGGATGGACGACAAAGAAGGCACTGACCGGTTGGCTTCCAGCAAAGTGCCTCGGCAGTCTCGACAATTCACAATGGGGGAAAGTTTTCGCTCAGCCTGCTTCACAGAATCTCAAGCAATGCCCAGCCATGCCGAATTTCGACTTACCGGGCACAATTTACGACCCCAACCCGACTTATGCTCCCTATGCTTGGTATAGATTCAAACTCCCGCCTGGCACAATCGCAATTCGCCCTTCGGTATCAGTCCCATATGAAATATATGTCAATGGCAATCGGCAGGTAATTGGAAAAGATGGGGTAGTCAGGCTCAAATCACCAGTTAGCGGAGGAGTATGCGCAATTCGAGCGAAGCAGAAGCCGGGGCTCAAGGCGGGAGCTATCTTCTCTAAGCCGATACAATTCGAGTGCGCACCCGGAAAGATTACCCTAGGCTCGTGGCATGAGAAAGGATTGTCCACATACTCAGGCATTGGGGTCTACAGCAGAACATTCAATCTACCAGGGGAATACGTAGGCAAGCCGCTAATACTCGACCTCGGCGAGGTAAGAGGGACGGCCGAAGTGCGAATTAATGGCAAGCAAGCAGGCGTTCGGATATGGAAGCCCTATCGCTTCGAAATCGGCAACCTCGTAAGAGCTGGCGACAACAAAGTAGAAATAATCGTAACCAATACTCTGGGCCCGCATTATCGTATTGCGATGCCAACGCCATACGTCTACCCAGGGCAGGAAATCTCCGGCATCCTAGGCCCTGTTAGCTTAATGCAAAGGGAAAACAATATTAAACTGCCCAATTAATTTGAAAAATCAACTAATGGGTTTGGCCGCCAGCACAATTCAACAAATTATTTTTAGAAAACTCCGTAATTGATTTTCTAAAGCAATTATGGTAGAATACTCACGTCATTGTGCGGAGAGATGGCTGAGTGGACGAAAGCGGCCGCCTGCTAAGCGGTTGTGGGGCTGTTAAGGCTCCACCCCGGGTTCGAATCCCGGTCTCTCCGCCATTTAGAAAAAAGAATTCCCCGCCGGGCGAGGACGTTCTGCGCAACCAATCTGAGATAAGTATATAAAAACTTGAGATCTTCTTTCTGCTTAGGCTTTCGGGGCACTGCATCAGCAGAGTCTCACCCTTTAATTTGCTTATAAAATTGATTTGAGCTTCTTAGGCGCACAATGCCTTTTTCATCCCTCAATAATCGCCGCGCTTATGCAAAGCAAAAAACTGGTAACCTTACTTATAATAAGCATGGTGGAGGAACTTTTCGTACGTTCCGACAATCTAATGTAGAGGACTAACTCAATTTATATAAAAGGGGATTAAGAGCCATATGCCGTCGAGAATAGCGGCTACTTGCGCAATTATCCTTGCTATCACTCAAGCGGTTTTTGGGAAAAGCCTGTCCGGCGATGAATATATTGCCCTGAGGAGATCACTTGGGGCAAATCTCGTCATCTTTTCATCTGCAAAAGCGAACCCATGCTCGCACATTGGGAAAATTTTTGAGCTTACAGGTACGGTCAACGGCTATGCCAGCGGTGGAAGCACTGCCAGCTTCGTTCTAAATTTCTCCGGGGACTCCGTGGTTATTTCCGCCTCTGAGCTCCCCGACTGCATTTCGAACGGAAACACCATTCGCGTGCTGGTAAAAATCGCCAATGGTTCGGTTGCAAGTCTATCTGACCTACAGTTAATCGCCGCCGCCTACGATTACGACGTCACAAAACGCGAGAAAGAACTTGCCTCGAGAACGCAAAAGACCGAAACTACCCCTGTAATTCAAAAAAAGCAAACACCAAAAACAACTACCACCAGGCTAAAGAGAGGCACCGCTTTGTCGAGCCGAGCCATGCAGGTGTTTGACGCTTACCGCAATGCCATTAAGCGCTTCAATCCTCGGCTTAGTTCCCAACAGCTCGATACGATTACTGCCAGCATTCTAGCCTTCAGCGAGCATTATGGGATAGACCCAAGGTTGATTGTTGCCCTCATACTAGCCGAGTCGAACTTCCGGACGAACGCCACATCGCCAAAAGGGGCGATGGGACTTGCTCAGCTGATGCCTGGAACAGCGCGGGGTTTGGGAGTTTCAAACCCATATGACCCAGTTCAAAACATTGCTGGTTGTATCAAATTATTGCGCGGCCATCTTGACAAACACGGCGACCTCAGACTGGCACTCGCTTGCTATAACGCTGGTGCGGGGGCGGTAAAGAAATACGGCGGCATTCCGCCTTACCGAGAAACCCAAAACTACGTCCGCAAGGTCACCGAAATCTACCGCCTATTGTGCGGCAAGTAAGCCCTTTCAAGCTTTTGAAGGCGAAACTTCCTTCATCCAGCTATTTAGTCTTGTAAATAATCAAAACAGTATAGCTGTAGAAATCATGAACCCCCGCAGGGCCAAACTCGGTGGTTGATACACTAACTATTGCATCGTCATCAAGCTGACTTAGTAGGCTATTTACCTGTTCGTGGATTTTTGGAAGCTTATCAACCGAATTTGCATGCAATATCTGGGCTTTTAGCAACCTCATCCCTCCTGGCTATAAATACAATATTCATCTATATCTTCTTTGTTACCGTCGGAATTCCCTCTTTGCGCTTGTCCGCCATGTTTCAATTCCAGCTTCTATGTGGAATGATGTAGATGGAGAGAAAAAAGGTGAGGAACACAATAGCAATGCCTTTAAACTTTCAAATAGAAAGCGAAAACGCCCTACTTCGAATTAATCTGTCGGGCGAAATGACATACGAGTTCCTACAAGACGCGAGTCAAAAGATTTTAAACGTCGTCAAAGACCAAAAAGGCCCCGTTTTGTTGGATCTCAGCGGCGTAACATATATTTCCGAAGACGGTTTGGCTCTGCTGGTCTCTTTATACCGTGATGCAGTAAGCCGAGGAGCAACAATTTATCTCGAAGGCGCAAAAGAAGCGGTTGCAGACCGAATCAAGCGTTGTGGAATTGACCAATTCCTCAAGCCAAGACCTTCTCACTAATTCCCAAAACATCTAACAGCATGACCTGACTCGGCAATTCCCTATTGCACACTGAGTAAATAAAGCATAAGCGGAATAGAGGCAATGCTTAGAAGGGTTGTCAAGAATATCACACCTGCAACAAAACGAGCATTCGCGCCAAATTTAGAGGCAATAACGCAGGTCATTATTGCGCTTGGCATTCCGGCTTCGACAACTGTAACCTGGTGCATCACCCCACTCAAGCCACCACTTCTTGCGGCATAATAAGTGATAACTGGCAGAACTACTAACTTTAAGACGCAGGTCACTGCCACAGGCAAAGCTAGTCCCCTCAAAGACCTTCCACTAAGCGATAATCCCAGAGAAATCATGACCAGCGGGACCGTACCTGCAGCAAGATACCTGACAGCTTCTAGTAGCGGATTTGGAAGCGAGATTGGCCTAATGATTAGCGCTATTGGAATAGAAAGCATGGAAGGAAGAGTAAAAACTCTCAGCAGCTGTTCCCGGTCTACCCGCCTTCCCGCAAATCCGGCAGCAATTAACGCGCCAAGGGTATAAAGTGGCAGTGCCATGGCAAGCTCATCATAAAGGGCGGCGGTCACAAGAGCAGCTTTCTCTCTAAAAGCCGCCTGAACCAGTGGGTAGCCCAAAAAGCCCGTATTTCCGAAGCCACTTGCAATAATCATGCCCCCAAGCGTCGGACGGTCAAGCCCCATTGCCCGCCCAACAATATATGCAATCCCAAGGACAACAAGAATCATGGCAAAGCCTATGATAGGAACCTTTGCGATGGATAAGGGAATTGGCTGGCGGTAGCTGTATATAGCATCAAAGATGAAGGCAGGAAGGGTAATGTAGACGACCACAGTGTTTAACAGGTCAGCATCCTGGTCTCGAAGGAGTTTAACCTTCTTCGCTCCGTATCCAACGGAAAGGAGAAGAAAAATAGATAAAACTGTTCCGGTTGCGCTCACGACCTGCCGACTCGCACTTCCTTACTAGCTGCACTGCCCCTGCGGCGGCAATCAAGCGCCGCTTTCACCAATCCTGCAAATAGAGGATGTGCCCGATTGGGCCTGGATTTGAACTCCGGGTGAAACTGCGTGGCTATGAAGAAGGGATGGTCCGGCAACTCTATAATTTCAACCAGCCGATTGTCAGGCGAGACTCCACTGAAAACCATTCCAGCCTCTGCCAACTGGTCGCGATATGCGTTATTTACCTCAAATCTATGCCTATGGCGTTCATAAACTAGCTCGTCCCTATAAATCTTCCATGCAAGCGTACCCTCAGCAATTCGGCAAGGGTAAATCCCCAGCCTCATTGTGCCGCCCTTGCTTACCACACCCTTTTGTTCGGGAAGCAAATGAATTACAGGATGTATGCATTCTGGGTCGATTTCCTCAGTATTTGCCTCTGCGAGCCCACACTTATGTCTAGCATATTCGATGACAGCCATCTGAAGACCATAGCATAAACCAAGGAAGGGCACGTTGTTCTCGCGAACGTAGCGGATTGCTTCTATCTTGCCTTCCGTGCCGCGAGCCCCAAAGCCACCCGCAACTACCACGGCATCCACGTCCTTTAGCAGTTCTTCCGCACCTTTGCCCTCAATTTCTTCGGAGTCAATCCACTTTACGTCAACACCAGTTTCGTTGGCTATCCCACCATGTTTGATGGCCTCTCCTATGCTAATATATGCATCTCCGTTGGCAACATATTTGCCAACAACGGCTATTGTGGTTCGGCGTTTTGGATGCTTGAGGATATCAACAATTCTCTGCCACTCAGCCAACTGCGGTTCGCCATTATGAAGACCAAGCCTTTTAATGACCTGTTTAGCCAAACCTTCCGCCTCGAATTTGAGCGGCACTTCGTATATGCATTCTGTGTCTAATGCCTCAATAATCGCTTCCTTGTCCACATCACAGAACAGGGATATTTTTTCCTTCATCTCCTCACTTAGTGGCACCTTCGACCTGCAGACTAGAATATCTGGCTGGATGCCCATTTCGCGCAGCCTGGCAACGCTGTGTTGAGTTGGCTTGGTTTTGACTTCGCCCCATGGCCCGACAAAAGGTATGAGTGTGACATGTATATAAAGGACATTTTCAGGGCCGGCATCCTTTTTAAACTGGCGGATTGCCTCTAGAAAAGGCTGACCTTCGATGTCACCAACCGTGCCGCCTAATTCAACAACCGCCACGTCAGCACCAGCCTCAAGCGGCGCATTCCTTATACGTTCCTTGATCTCGTCGGTAATATGGGGGATGACCTGGACAGTAGCACCAAGATAATCGCCTCGGCGCTCCTTTTGAATTACCGCATTGTAGATGCTGCCAGTAGTAACATTTGACTCACGTGTTAGGTCCACGTCTACAAACCGCTCATAATGCCCTAAATCCAAATCGGTCTCTGCGCCGTCGTTAGTAACAAAGACTTCGCCATGCTGGAAAGGGTTCATTGTGCCCGCGTCAACATTTATATAAGGGTCAATTTTCTGCATGGTTACTTTGAACCCGCGGTTTTTCAGCAATCTACCCAACGAAGCCGCTGTTATACCCTTGCCGATGGATGAAACAACGCCGCCCGTCACAAATATGTACTTTATCACTGCGTCATCCCCCTGTTGCACAAACGGTAGTCTAAATTAGTACTTCAACATTACTATGGTGGTCTCCTTTGGAAGCGACCCTTTTGTTATTTGAATCTTTTCCTTGTGCTCGATATTTTTCCAACCCCTCAGAAATTCATCCGCGGTTTCAAGGTTGAGCTTCAGGTCTGGCGTTTTGAAATGCATGGGTATGACCATCTTAGGCTTAAGCTGGGCAACAACTTTTTTCGCCTGATTACCATCAATCGTGTACACAGAGCCAACCGGAATCATCAATACGTCCACTTTCCCAATTTCCTTCACTTGATCAGAAGTCAGCAAATGCCCCAGGTCACCAAGGTGGCAAATTCTTACACCTTCAAGCTCAACCACACGCACAGTATTTTTGCCGCGCTGCCGCCCACCCGATGGGTCGTGGTCTGTAAGGATTGATTTGTAGGAAATAAAACTCTTACCAACTTTGATCTTGCCAGAGTCGCAAGCTTTGCCTTCTAGAGGACCTATTACTTTGGGACTGCCTTTAAGCACGTTTATTGCGTTGTGGTCAAAATGACTATGGCTTACAAACACAACGTCAGCTTCTACCCTGGGTACTTTATAACCCAAACCCTCACCAAAAGGATCAAATACGATGTTCGTTCCTGCCAATGCGGTAACCAGGAAACATGCGTGTCCCAACCATTTAATCACAACTCCTGCAATCATGTCCTTACCCCCCTTGGTCCCCACTCTTTAAAATATGATATGGTTTACCTAATCAGTAAGTTCCCTTTTCCCAACTTCACAGCTGAACGAATTAGCTCGAAAACAAAATTTTTCGAAAATTGGGCAGCCGTCAATACATCATCTCCCATGGCAATCCTTGCCGCCAACGCCGCAGAGAACGCGCACCCTGTCCCGTGAACTGGGGGCCCTGCCAAACGAACGCCAGAAAGCTCCACAAAATTGCTGCCATCAAATAAGATGTCAACTGGCTCCCCCTCCAAATGCCCACCTTTTGCAAGCACATATTGGCAACCCATTTTGTATATCTCCACTGCTGCTGCCTTCAAATCAGCGAGAGTTTTAACTGTCATCCCTGAGAGTATTTCCGCCTCCCTGACGTTTGGCGTAACAACAAGGGCAAACGGTATGAGCTCCCGCCTTAAACGCTCTACCCCTTTGGTTGCTATAAGCGCCGTTCCGTCCTTTGCAGCAATCAGCGGGTCAACAACTACATTTGGAATATTTCTCCTGCGAATTCGCTTTGCAACAACGCTAATAGTTTGACTGCTAAATAACATTCCTATTTTGCAAGCATCAACGCCTATATCGCGAGTAACCGAATCAATTTGGGCGGCCACAATACGTGGCGCGATTTTCGCAATTTTCTGGATACCTAGCGTGTTTTGCGCGGTCACGGCTGTAACCACAGTCATGCCATACGCACCTAGGCGATTAAATACCTTAAGATCGAGCTGTATTCCTGCCCCTGCGCTCGAATCCGACCCGGCAATTGTTAAAACCCTAGGAATTCTTTCGTCCATGGCTCGCCATTACG
This sequence comes from Armatimonadota bacterium, assembly GCA_029907255.1. Lineage (NCBI taxonomy): Bacteria > Bacillati > Armatimonadota > Armatimonadota bacterium. The sequence goes on along the minus strand of JARYMF010000009.1, from coordinate 33,632 downwards.
TCAGAAACACGAAGGCACCTTTATTGTTTATCATCCAAGATACTGCAAGCTCTAGCTTCTGCCCTCACTGCATTGCCAAGAAAAAGTCTCAAGATTTCAGGAAGTGTCTTAACCACAAAGTCAGGCTTCATCTCTTTTGGTGCTAACTCTACGTCTTTCTCAGTTGATATGCCTGTAAGAACTAAGACGGTCGTAATGCCAAGCCTTTTTCCAACAAGGATATCTGTATCAAGCCTATCTCCAACAATCACGCTATTCTCAGGAGAAGCGCCAGCAACTTCGAAAAGCTTTCGCACTGCATATGTCTCCGGCTTTCCAATTACTCGCGGGGTGACCCCGGCCGCTGCCTCCACTGCCGCAACCATTGCTCCCGCCCCAGGGATGACCTGCCCTCCTTCTAGCGGGTAAGTTGCATCCCTATTAGTGGCAATAAACTCAGCGCCACCTCGTATCGCCCAAAGCGCTTTCGTAATCTTTTCGTAGTTAAATCCTTTGTCCCAACCAACCACAACATAGTCGGCTTTCTCTTCGGGTATGTTCTCCACAATACGCATGCCAGCTTCGATTAGAACCTGTCGGAGTCCCGGCTCACCAATTAGGTAAATTGACTTACCCTTTGCACCATGCTCACAAAAATATAGGGCAGTTGCGTATCCTGACGTCATTATTTGCGCTTTATCAACTAGGATGCCCATGCGACGGAGCTTGTCAACATACTGCTCCCGGGTCTTAGTGGAATTGTTGGTGAAGAAGTATACCTGGTGGCCAAACCGCCTCAAGGTTTCGATGGTCTCCGCCACCCCAGGTAGGAGTTGCTCGCCGCGGTAGATGACACCGTCGAGGTCGAAAACAAATGTACGTTGACGCAAAACCAGCCTCTCAAAACGATGCTTAATTATTGTAACACACCCTCTTGACAGGAGTCAAACAAAGAGGGGCGGGCCCATGATGGACCTGCCCCAATTGTCTGCTTCATTAAATACTGCTTAGTACATGTCCTCGCCGTATCCGCCCCCGGGAGGCCCAGCAGGTGCTGGCTTCTTCTCGGGCTTCTCGGCAACGAGTCCCTCGGTCGTGAGAATCATTGAGGCAATGCTTGCCGCATTCTCCAATGCCGAGCGGGTCACCTTCACCGGATCAACAATGCCAGCCTTTGTCAGGTCAACATATTGCTCGGTCAACGCGTCTAGGCCATGGCCCTTCGGTAGGGTTTTGACCTTCTCAACGACGACCGAACCCTCAAGGCCGGCGTTCTCAGCGATCTGGCGGAGCGGCTCTTCGAGTGCTCTGCGCACGATGTTGACGCCCACTTTCTCATCTGGGTCGGTACCCAAACCCTCGAGCGCAGGAATGACATTAATCAGCGTTGCACCGCCGCCAGGGACAATGCCCTCTTCGACCGCCGCCCTAGTCGCGGAAAGAGCGTCCTCAAAGCGATGCTTCTTCTCTTTTAGCTCGGTCTCGGTCGCAGCACCTACCTTAATCACAGCAACGCCACCGGCAAGCTTTGCAAGCCGCTCTTGAAGCTTCTCCTTATCATAGGATGACTCGGTAGTCTCAATTTGGCGGCGTATTTGCTCAATCCTGCCCTTGACTGCCTCTGGGCTTCCGGCACCTTCAACTATAGTTGTGTCTTCCTTGGTAACTATAACTTTCTTCGCCTGGCCCAACATTGAGAGGTCAACATTCTCAAGCTTCAGACCAAGGTCCTCCGAGATGAACTTGCCGTTTGTAAGGATGGCTATGTCCTCCAGCATTGCCTTGCGTCTGTCACCAAAGCCAGGCGCCTTCACTGCAACAGTCTGCAAGGTGCCGCGAATCTTATTGACAACCAGAGTCGCTAGCGCATCACCATCTACGTCCTCAGCGATTATTACCAGCGGTTTGCGAGCGCTTGCAACCTTCTCAAGTAGCGGGATTAGATCGGCTGCGGCGCTTATCTTCTTCTCATGGATAAGGATTAGCGGATCCTCAAGGACGGCCTCCATCCTCTCCGCATCGGTGACGAAGTATGGAGAGATGTATCCTTTGTCAAATTGCATACCTTCTACGACTTCCAATGTCGTCCCGGTGCCTTTTGACTCCTCAACTGTAATTACGCCATCCTTTCCCACCTTATCCATTGCATCAGCAATTATCTCGCCAATTTCCTTGTCATTTCCGGCGATTGATGCAACGCTTGCAACTGACTCTCTGTCAGTCACTGGCGTACTCAGCTTTTTGATTTCCTCAACGGCCTTAGCAACCGCAAGCTCAATCCCCTTCTTGACCATCATGGGGTTGCCACCTGCTGCCACATAGCGAAGACCTTCGTTCACTATCGCCTGCGCAAGAACAGTAGCGGTTGTTGTTCCATCGCCTGCGACATCGTTTGTCTTCGATGCGACTTCACGAACAAGCTGAGCACCCATGTTCTCATAAGGGTCCTCTAGCTCAATCTCTTTGGCGACAGTAACTCCATCTTTGGTGATTGTTGGGGCGCCCCATTTCTTATCGAGTACTACGTTGCGGCCTTTTGGGCCAAGTGTAACCTTAACTGCAGATGCCACTGCATTTGCGCCACGCTCGAGTGCTCGTCTTGCCTCCTCACTGTAGGCTATCATTTTTGCAGCCATGCTCACGTTCCTCCTTTTCTCATGACTAGTAGTGCATATTTTTAATGTGTCTCTAGGAAGAAGAAACTATTTTGAATGTTAGGAAAAAAATTTGCTTTCAGAATCTAGCTTTATCTTCTTCCTCCTTGCAATTTCAAAACATTCTTAGGCTCGAATTGCAAGTATGGAATCCTCATCTAGGATTATGTAATCCTCACCTTCGACGGTTACCTCGGTGCCTCCGTATTTCGAATAGATGACGGTGTCACCCTCCTTTACTGTCATGGGCTTCCTTTCGCCATTTTCCAGAATTTTCCCGGGTCCAACGGCAATCACTGTGCCCTCCTGCGGCTTCTCTTTGGCAGTATCTGGTAGGATGATGCCACCTGAGGTCTTCTCCTCTTCAGCCTTGGGTTTCACGATCACTTTATCACCAATGGGTTTTAACATCGAACAAATCACCTCCTAATTTAAAAACAGTGAGTTATTAGCACTCAAATAACTTAAGTGCTAATGGGCAACCAGTATTTATATCAGGACTTGACAAATTTGTCAAGCTAGCAATATGAACTTTCTTTGAAATATTTTCCCTTCCACCTCCGTTAATAAACCTGCTCTCGTAGCCTTTAAAGAAGCGATTCCCCCAGAAACCCTAAATATTTTGCTTTTAAAGATTTCATCGCGCTACTGCTCACCTCATAGAGAGTTTGCTCGTCTAAACTTTGGATTTCACATAAAATTGCTTCAAACTTCTGAATTAACGCTTTCTGAACGGTTGCCAGTATTGAAATCAGATGCAGTTACAAGGTATAATGACGTTGCTAGTTCAGAAACTTACCCACGAAAAAAATCCCATGCGTCATTCGATTCTTTCGATATCACTGATAGTTCTAACTTTGACTGCGGTGACGACAGCCGCCCAAGCCGAAACAGTGCCAGAAAAGCTTTCGGTCGCGGATGCTGTTAAGCTTGCTCTAACTGCAAATGTGAACTTAAAGAGCGCAAAATCAAACCAGTTAACAGCTCTTTCAAGGCTACGTGTGGCAGAACTACTTACTTCCTATTCTGTGGGAGCAAACACCAGCTTCGAGCGGATGCCTGGCGAGTCGGAGCTTTCTAATTCCATATTTGGAAGCCTTGGCTATGAAAATATGATGGGGACAGAGGCATCCTTGAACATATCCCCATTTGCTTCGGGCAATGAATCGAGCACGGTAGATTTATCAATTCGCCACCCATTAACTAGACGCAAGGGTCCTCTATCCCCAAAGGCAGATAAAGTTTTAACGGCCCAAAGCGAAATGATTATTCAAGACAAGGAGCTTTACCGAACTCAGCAGTCAACCGTGCTTGATGTAATTCGAGCGTACTTCAAAGCAATCGAGGCACGCGAGCAAGTTAAAGTCCAAGAAAAAGCTCTTGAACTTGTGGAGCAATCGGCAAGATTCGCCAAACGGCGGGAAGAGGCCGGATTTGCAAGAGGCATCGACGTATATAGAGCAGAAGTTCAAGTTCAGCAGACTCGTGAGCGATTAAACAGCCAACGCGAAGCAGCAAAGGCAGCCATCGACCGCTTAATGCTAGCAATCGGTGTTGGCATTGGCAAAACCCCCGAGCTTATCGACCCAGTGCCAGAGGTCAACCCTGAAGTTCCCACACTTGAGGAAGCCATTGCGCAGGCTCTCAAGAATCGCGTCGAGCTATCAGTTTATGATGAGCGTCTAGCAACTCAGCAACGAAGGCTTGCCATTGCCAAAGAAGAATTTCGACCTGGCCTTGATATTTTCACAAGATTCCGCTCCTCAAATGCCGATAGAGGCGTTTTCTCATCATCCTTATTCGACCTTGGTACTACTACTATTGGGCTTGAGCTTCGATTGCCTCTAGACAAACGAGCGATTAAAGAGGAACAAGCAATTGTCGAACGTGAGCTCAACATATTAAACGAAGAACGTGCCTTTCAGATGGAGCGAATCGCCGAAGAAGTTCGCAGTGCATATCGTGCGCTTGAATCTACAGCTACCTCACTTGAAATACTAACCACAAACTTAGAAGTTGCAAAACAAAACCTTCATATTGCTGAGAGGATGGTAGAGGAAGGCGAAGGTGACAACCGAGATGTTTTGAGTGCACAAGAAGCGCTCACCCATGCGGAGATGGGGATTATCTCCGCCAAAATCGACTTGTATCTAGCAACGTTAGAACTCAAATACGCTATGGGAGAGGATCTTACAAAGATAGGTTCAAAATGAAAGAGCAGATAAAAATTTGGGGAAGCCGTGTTCTTGGGTTAGCAATCATTGTCTTTGCAATACAGCACTGGGGAGTGCCTCTTTACCGACAGTACTTTGCCCCGAAAAAGGTAGAAGTCTATATCCCTACCACTAGGGTAAAACAAGGCCTATTCACAATTAGCTTTCCAGCCATAGGAACCCTAGAAGCAGAGAAGTCGGTTGCAGTTACCGCTGGCATAAGCGGCAAGATCATTTACCTTATTAACGATGGTGCAATGGTCTCTCAAGGTGACCTAATAGCACTCCTGGATAGTAAAGACATTGAGCGCGAGATTCGTACTAAAAAATTGGAAGCAAGGAACGCAGAGGCGGAAGTAATGCGGGCTCAAGCAGAGTTGCAACTTCTCCAAGAAGCAAACAAGACCGACCTTATGCAAGCCCAGGCCCAGCTTGACTTCGACAAGAACGAACTAAAGCTTGCAAAAGACGAGCTTGCAAAAATGGAGCGACTTCTTGCTGAAAAGCTCGTGACAGGCGAACAGGTTGAGCAGGCAAGAGGCGAGGTTCGCTCTAAGGAGCTTGCCGTCATGAAAGGCGAGGCCCAACTTGAATTAAAGAAAAAAGAATGCGAGTCCAAAGAAAAGCAAAAAATGGCAGACGTTAAAAATGTGGAGTTTCGCAAGGGCTTAGCTGATGAAGCGCTGGCAGAAGCAGAAGATGACCGAGAAAAAACTCGCATTAGAGCGCCGGCGGCTGGTTTAGTTGTTTTGACAGAAGATTGGATGGGAGACGGCCGCCGCAAGCTTCAAGAAGGAGACGATGTAAGGCCCCAACAAACAATTTGCCGCTTGCCTGACCTATCTAAAATGATGGTGAAAGTTCGCGTAGGCGAAGCTGACGCTCCAAGAGTACGCCTTGACATGCCCGTACTTATTCGGCTTGAGGCTGTGCCGAATAAAGTCTTCCACGGCCGAGTCGTTAGCATATCGAGTCTTGCTACTGAGCTATCGCCATGGGAAGGCGGCACGCCAGGAAAAAAGGACTTTGAGGTTAAAGTTTCCGTAAAAGAGAATAATCCCCGCCTTATCAAACCTGGCATGACTGCAAACCTAGAATTTATAGTAGACCAAATTAAGAATGCTATTTACATCCCGATTGAAGCGGTAGTCGAGCAGGGGAACAAAACGTTTGTCTACGTTAAATCAGGTGGCAAATTCACCCGCGTTCCCATAAAAACCGGCAAGTATAATGACAATTTTGTCTGCGTCACCAAGGGATTGAAAAAAGGACAGGTAATTGCCCTCCGTGATCCAACCCGAGAGCTTGAGTTACAAGAGGCAGGCAGCACAGCGCCAGGCGTGACTAAACAAGAGCCCACAGCACCGCCAGTTCCAAAAGCGAAAAAGGAGTAATATGGGAATCCTTGCAGCGATCCACACCGGTCTCACAGAGCTACTCTCCCATAAGTTACGCTCAATCCTCACAATGCTGGGCGTAATCTTCGGAGTAGCCGCAGTAATTGCCATGGTTTCCATTGGGGAGGGAGCAAAGCAAGAAGCCCTTGAGCAAATTCGTTTAATGGGTATTGACGTCGTCCACGTAAGACGGGCTCTGATATCTGGCGAGCTATTAGAAAAAGCGCAGGAACGTTCGCCATATGGATTAAAATACTCCGATACAGAAAGCATCAGGGAAGTTTGCGACTATGCCAAGCACGTTGTACCTCTTCGAGAGGTTTTCGCCGACGTCAAGATTGGCGATAAACCTGTTCCTGTTAAAATAGTAGGCACAACTCCCGAGTATATATACGTAACACGCACCAAACTCCAGACAGGGCGCTTTCTTAACAATATAGATATACGAGAAAATCGCCCGGTCTGCGTGCTGGGAGCGGCCGCTAGGAGGGAGCTTTTCGGATTCGACGACCCAATTGGCAAGAACATCAAGATAGGAAGACGATTGTTTCGCGTAGTCGGTCTAATGGAGCCCAAAGAAGTAGGGGCGGCTAAAGCATTTGCAGCCCTCCGAGATTTAAATTCAGACGTTTACATTCCGATTACTATTTCTCTCATTGACTTTAAGATTAGCTCTCAGGAAGCAGTGCCATCGGACTATATCTTACTGCGACAGCTCTCCAGAAGGCTGATGGCACGCCCAAATAAGGCAGACAACCCAATTACAGAAATCATAATTCAAGTGGAAAACGATGCCGCCACTGTGCCAACTGCTTCTGTTATCCGTTCTGTGCTTCACCGCCAACATCGCGGAATTCGCGACTATGAGATTATCATACCTGCAGAACTACTCCGCCAAAGCCAGCAAACTCAGCGAATATTTAATATTGTTATGGCAGCCATCGCAAGCATCTCGCTACTCGTCGGTGGTATTGGAATTATGAATATTATGCTCGCTACCGTTACTCAGCGAACGCGCGAGATTGGAATCAGGCGGTGCATTGGAGCAACTAGATGGGACATTATCCGCCAATTTATGCTAGAAGCTCTGGTTATCACCTGTGCAGGCGGATTGATTGGCGTATTTCTAGGAATCGGGGGCGCGCGAGCCATATCAGTTTATGCTAATTGGAACACTGTTGTATCCATGCAGGCAATCATTGTCTCTTTTGGCGTCTCAGCAATGGTGGGGGTTATCTTTGGGATGTACCCAGCTATCAGAGCGGCTATGGTAGACCCGATAGAAGCACTCCGCTACTCTTAAAAGCAATATAAGTTTAAACCTTAGGTTTAAGAATCAATGCCGCTAATCATAATTCAAAATCTAGTAAAAACATACAGAATTGGTAGCGTAGAAATACCTGCTCTGCGAGGAGTTTCATTTAAAATCGACCGGGGCGAGTTTGTAGCAATAATGGGACCCTCTGGATCCGGCAAGTCTACACTGCTTAACATAATTGGCTGCCTTGACCGGCCGACGTCGGGAACGTACATCCTTGATGGGCAAGACGTAAGCAAGTTGAGCGATGCGTCACGCGCGGCAATTCGAAATAGGAAGATAGGCTTCGTATTTCAGAGCTTTAACCTTCTGCCTCGTCTTACAGCGCTCGATAATACCCTGTTGCCATTGATGTACGCTGGACGCCGGCGCGACAGCAAATTGGGGCGAAGAATTCTCGAATCGGTGGGATTGGGTGGCAGAATACGGCATACACCGATGCAATTATCTGGTGGGGAACAACAGCGAGTAGCTATTGCAAGAGCGCTCGTCAACGACCCGCCCTTAATTCTTGGCGACGAACCGACTGGAAATCTAGACACCGCTACAGGCATCGAAATTATGGCGATTTTTCAACGCCTAAACGAACAAGGAAGGACGGTTGTAATAGTCACCCACGAGCATGACATCGCTCGATATTGCAAGCGCATACTTCGCTTCCGCGACGGCCTACTTGAATCCGACGAGCCAGTCAACGACCAAATTATAATCGAACCCCGCGGAGTCTCCATATAAAAGCAAGCCTTAGGTTTCTATTCATAATTGCCATCGAATCAGGCTAGGAGCCAACCTATGGTAGCTGCTGCCAAGTGAACTTTCAACCGCTGTCCGGGCAGGACAATACAACAAATTTGTTGAAACGGGGTTTTAAAATAAAGTTGAATATTTTGGAGGCGATATGATGAATCTAATGCTAATTCTTAGCCTATCGGTTTTGATATCAATAGCGGTGCCTGCCACTGCTCTAGACGAGTTTATAATCAGTTATTGGTGCGGACCGTTGCCCAATGATAATTTAGATGCCCGATACGCCGAAGTCGCCGAGTGCAATTTCACGCACGCAATGCCACCATGCGCAGGAGTCACAGTTGAGCAGAACAAGGCAATACTTGATGCTTGTGCAAAGCATGGGCTCAAATATATCATTCCTGATGCACGCATCCTGGCAAAAGAGCCAAACGATCCAGATTTTACTTCTAACCTCGACGCAGTAATTGCAGATTACTCGAACCATCCAGCCACTGCAGGATACTTCATTACAGACGAACCGAACTCTTCTGCCTTCCCTAAGCTGGCGGCAATAAATCAATACCTAACAAAGAAAGACCCAAAGCACATGCCATTCATAAATCTTTTTCCAAACTACGCAAGCGAAGCGCAATTAGGTAATAAGACCTACGAAGAGCACGTCGAACAATTTTGCACCTTAGTCAAGCCCAGGATACTAAGCTATGACCATTACATCATGATGGCCTGCGATCCCGAAAATCCAACTAATTTGGGCAGTTTCTTCCATAATCTGGAAGTGGTGCGGGCTGCGGGGTTAAAATATGGCGTCCCCACCTGCTTCATAATGCTCGTCACACCGCATGGCCAATATAGAAACCCGACGGAAGACGACCTCCGCTGGCAGATTTACAATGCGCTTGCTTATGGATACAAGGCAATCCTATATTTCACTTACTGGACCCCCCACGATGAATTCTGGAACTTTCACAATGGAATTCTCGACGAAAAAGGCAATCGAACGGAACATTTCAATCAGTCAAAACGGATAAATGGCGAGCTAAAAGTTCTTGGCAAAGTGTTGGTCAAGCTAACGTCCACCGGGGTCTACCACTCAGGCGATGTGCCATCCGCATGCAAGCCACTTAGCCCCGACCTACCCATTAGCGTAACTTCAGAGCTACCCACTGTCTTGGGCATATTCCGTCATGAAGACGGCTCTACATGGGCAATGGTGGTCAACCGAAACCTAAGAAAGGATTCCACCGTTATTCTTTCATTTAAAGGCTCTATTAAGAATGTTGAAGAAATGAGCTCGAAAACAGGAGCCATGCATAAACTTAAGCTAGATAAGGGAAAAACAACCATACATCTTAGGCCCGGTGAGGGAAGGCTGCTAAAACTGCTGGCGAAATAGCTGTGCCACCAAAACTTTTTGAAATCGGTTTGACATAGAAGAACCCATATTCCTATAATGCCCATGAAAAATCCTCACTGGCCTGAAAGTCGAGGACCATAATGGAGCATGCACTAATAACTGGCGGGGCAGGGTTTCTTGGATCTCACCTATGTGACCTTCTACTTGAGAAGGGCTATGCAGTTACGGTGATGGATAATCTAATTACCGGAACTACGGATAATATCGTCCATCATCTTGGCAAAGAGAGTTTTTCATTCATAAAATACGACGTAACGGAATACCTTTTTCTAAAGGAAAAAGCAGACTTTGTTTTTCACTTCGCTTCACCTGCCAGCCCAATTGATTACCTACGATATCCAATTCAAACACTCAAGGTTGGCTCACTTGGCACCCATAAGACCCTAGGACTTGCTACCGCGCATAAAGCAAAGTACATCCTAGCGTCAACGTCGGAGGTTTATGGCGACCCACAAGTGCATCCTCAAACTGAAACTTACTGGGGCAACGTGAACCCAGTTGGCCCCAGAGGCGTTTATGACGAAGCCAAGCGGTTTGCAGAAGCAATGACAATGGCATACCACAATACACATAACGTGGACACGAAAATTGCTCGAATATTCAACACCTATGGCCCTCGCATGAGGAGAGACGACGGAAGGCTGGTTCCAACGCTCATTACCCAAGCTTTGAAAGGCGAGCCACTTACAATCTATGGCGACGGCAGGCAGACACGAAGCCTTTGTTATGTTTCAGACTTAATCGAGGGCATTTACCGACTCGCCCTGTCTGACGAGCACGAACCAGTCAACCTTGGTAATCCAGAGGAAATCACAGTCATTGACTTTGCTAACTTAGTTCTAAAGTTGACGGGAAGCAAATCCAAGATAACTTTCGCACCTCTACCTGCCGACGACCCTCGACAACGCCGCCCAGATATTTCCAAGGCAAAGCGCATTTTAAAATGGGAGCCGAAAGTAAGCCTTGAAGAAGGATTAGTAAAAACCATCGAATGGTTTTACTCAAAAATGAAAGAGGAAAGAACAATTTAACGCCCATGGAACCAATAGTTGCAATTACAAAGGCCCAGACCCCATACTCCAAAGATACAATACTCAAAGCTGTAAGACAAGCCCTAAATCTTATAAAATCGGACAATCTAATTCAAAGTGGGCAAACGGTCTTAATCAAACCTAATATTTTTGCCCCAAATCCTGCGCCAATGACAACCGACCCAAGGGTAGTGGTTGCGCTAATAAAAATTGCCCAAGAGGCGGGTGCCCGCGAAGTACTTGTAGGCGAGGGGAGGAGCATTTCTACCGCCAAATTCCGAAAGGCAAACAATACAACACGCGCTTGCTCCGAAGTGGTTGGCATGACTGCTGCAGTCGAGGCTGCAGGCGGAAAAATGGTTTTCTTTGACGAAGAAGAATGGCTTGAAACCGACGTCGTCGGAGGGCTTGTTTTAAACAAAGTTCGCATTCCGCGGCCAGTATTAGAAGCCGACGTCCTAATCAATGTGCCGGTCATGAAAATCCACAGCCTCACACTCGTAACACTCGGAATTAAGAACATGCACGGTGCAATCTCAGATGAGGACAAACTTTTCGGGCACAGCTATAACGAGCTCCCTTCCAAACTTACCGACTTCCTCCGAGTCAGAAAGCCAGACCTCACGGTCCTAGATGGCATTACGGCTCTAGAGGGTGACCATGCCGAAGAGGGCACGCCGGTGGACATGGGCATTATTGTAGCCTCACGCGATGTTGTCGCTTTAGATGCCGTTGCCTCCTCGGTAATGGGATTCGACCCAATGGAAATTGATACCACAAAGATTGCACACGAGCAGGGCCTCGGAATAGGTGACCTTTCCAAGATTACTGTAGCTGGAGAAAGTGTAGAGTCGGTCCGCAGGCATTTTGCCAGGCCGAATATTGCCTTTGATTCAGAGTTATTTCCTGGCTTGAAAATCATCGCCGGAGAATACTGTCGATCATGTCAATACTATATTCGAAGAGGCTTAGATAAGCTAGCCAAAGAAGGAATTTTCGATGGCAGCCGCGAGATTACTCTAATCCTCGGCAAGGAACCCCCTGTTCCTGAGAAGCTTCCTGGAAAAGTAATAATGCTCGGCGACTGTTGCCTTTCTTCGAAATCAATACGGCGCTTGAGGGACCATCTGCTCCTTGAAGGGCGGCTCGAAGCCGAGTATGCTTGCCCGCCAATGCGGTTCAGGATACGAGCTAAAGATATGGTAAGCTAGATGCAAAATACTTTTGCTCCAAAAAGCAACAATCATACAAAGAACAAAACATCTGTCGAACATTGAGCTACTTGTTGTAGCCACTCATATTTCGGACTATTTTTGCTGATACGCTTTGCACGCAAACTTTCTATTAGCTCCTGCAACAAACACAAATTGTTAACCTTCTCCACGATGGAGCGTATACATTTATGATGCATGCGGCAACGAATCAAGCCAGGGAGACCGACGAGGAACTGATGGCGAGGTTCCAAGCGGGCGATTCATCTGCCATGGAGGAGCTTTTCGCTAGGTTCCAAAAGCCATTGTTCAACTTCTTTTTCCGAATGGTGGGTTGTCGGGAGACTGCGGAAGATCTTGTTCAGGAAACATTCCTGAAAGTGTGTAGATTTGGACAGACCTTTCGCGGTTCAGATGCAAAGTTTACAACTTGGCTTTTTTCCGTTGCCGGAAACCAATGCCGAGATTATCTCAGGCATCGAGCAAGACGTCCTGAAACAATACTTGACGACAACATAGGACTAAATCACTCGGATAATCAAATAGAGCCTTACTTTGAAACAGGCAATTCATCTGTCGAAAATCACTTGATTCGAGTTGAGCTTCGGAATGCAATCGAAGAAGCAATAAACACACTTCCAGAAAAGGAGCGAACGGCAATCATCTTAAGAGAGTATCACGACATGGAATACAAAGAGATTGCCGATGTTCTCGGCTGCCCAATTGGAAGCGTGAAGGTATTAATCTTCCGCGCCAGGCAGAAGCTCAAGGAAAGACTAGGATACCTAAAGGCTCCTGCATAAACTGCCGAATGAGGTAATGGCAATGAGATGTAAAAAAGCTAGAATTCTGGCCTCTGCTGCAATAGACGGCGAGCTTTCGGAACGCGAAAAGCGCCTTCTGGAGCAACACTTTGCCGAATGTTCGGCATGCCGTGAAGAGCATACCACGCTTGTTGCTCTGCGCGAAACCATGGCGCTCTGGGAGGACGAGGAACCCTCGCCTTGGCTTGCAGAGAACTTCGCCTATAAACTAGAAAAGTTTCTGGCGGAGCAAGAGCGACCTGCCACCCGTAAGCCTCGTTGGGCTGTGGGAGCCGCCACGGCAGGACTTGTTGCGACACTGCTAGCGTTTGGCTTCTTTTTGATCAGCCGTCCTGAGCCGCCATCACTTCCAAACAAAAAGCCTGCTATTGTTCAGGCAACAAAGACTCCTACAAAACTGGAGACGGCAAATTCAGTCAAAGGTCAAAATCATACGGCAACAAAATCGCGTCCAGTACAGGCAACTGCTCAAAACACAAGAGAAGGCAAACACCATAAACCCAAAGTTGCTCAAACCATCATTGCCAAAAGGAGCCCACATCCCACCCTTGCTGAAGGCTTGCAAAATAAATCCGCAGACAAAATCTTTGAAGAAAAGCCATCGGAAGCTGAAATCTTACACAGCATTGTTGCCGCACAAAAATCACATGAAGAGGCAAGTGTAGTAGTCGCATCCAATCTAGGAGTAACGGGAATGACAATGAACGAGACCTTAGAAATATTGAGAGGTACCCTTCAAAAAACCGCTGATATTCTAGCAGAGCGAACAAATAGCGAAAACATAAATACGGCTGTAGAAAAAGGAGGCACACTGTGAGAAGCGGACGTTTCTCAACGTTAGCAATATTAAGCATATTAATTTCCGTTATTTCAATCACGGCCTTACATGCCGCCCCTGCAAAAAAAAGCATGCTTGAACAGCTTGAACTTCCGCTGTATCCAGGGGCAAAGACATTAAGAGAAATCAACTGGCCATCCGGCAAGGTGCTTGATGACCTAGCAAAGGAGTTCGGTCCCTTGTTCGGCCTCAAGGAGTTGAAACAGGTCAGTATCGTAATGACTAGAGTGGACGCAACCTCGGAGCCCGAGCAGATTTTGAAATTTTATGAACCCGCAATCACCAGCCAAGAATGGAAGACAATGGACAAAAGCCTTGCTCGCGACGAAGCAAGCGCAATATTGTTCCATGAGAACAAGGGGATACTAATTATTTTTGTTGGTCCACGCGTAGGGAAGAATCGAGATGTGAACATAACGCGGTTATTCGGAACCATGGACCCCTCAAAGATTGGCAATACCCAAGGCAAAATTCCAGAAATGCTTAAGAAAATGTCTCCTGAGGAACAAGGTGAAGAACCTGCGATTGAGGTCACCTCACGCTCCAGGATTCCAGCCGGGCAACCGATATCGGTTCCACCATCCGAAAAAGTACACATCAAATCCATAAGATCCGACTTGAACGTTCTTCTCGTCGAAGGAAACACCGTCGAAATCAGGGTCCTTGGCAGCACAGACGACATTGGAGAGCTCTCCCGCATAGATGAGCGCCTTGTATTGAATCTCGCCGCAAGGTTGGCTGTCGACCGTATATCTGTGCCGGCAGGTATACCGACTCTCTTCGAGCCAACGGAGGGCTCCATTACAATCGCTCCGTCAAAGCCTGTTAGACCAGCGCGACTCAGCGTTGTATCCATTGGCGCTCCAATCGCCTTAAAAGACTTCCCGCTGGTTGGCGGTGTGCATATGCTAAAATCAACCGGCGCTGAGATCGCCATTTCATTCTCGCGGGTTGAGACCGGCGAGATGGTCGTTGGTGCGACGGGTGACGACATTACTATCGAGCTACCCAAGAATGCCTCAGCAGAGATTACCGCCCAGGCAACCAAAGGCAGTGTCCAAAATTTAACATCAATTAAGCCGGAGATTGAGGATAAAGATAGGCTGAAGCTTATTTTAGGCTCAGGAAAGGCAAAGATATCCCTTGAAGCGGTTAATGGGGCTATTTATATTAAGACAACTGACTAATAAAAAATAGATGCGTTTTCCCAGTCGTTTAAACAAAAAAGCCTGCGAGCCCTGCCCACAGGCCAAGAAATGTGAAGGAGAAAAAGATGTTGCTTTCCAAGTAAAAATACTTGCAAAATTTGTGCCAATTCCTCGACTTTCATAGATTTGACCCAAAATTTTTACCAGGCAAGCGCTATCCCTTGCTCATGGTTAAAATAATTTCACAAAAAATATGCCTGCGGAAACGTCTCCGCAGGCAAAGGTAAGGAAGGAGAAAAAGATGTTTCTTTCCAAGCAAAAATACTTGCAAAATTTGTGCCAATTCCACCTCTTAAGGCTCGTACTTTAAGAAAAAAGAAGAAAAATCCTGCCATTGCGTCTATAGCAGGATTTTTCTTGCTATTTAGGAAACGATGAAAAAAGTTTCTTGCAATCACCCAATTTCAAACACTTCAAGAATCATGCCAATCAAGCACTTTTACGGTGATTTTTTTGAAATTTCTTGAATTAGCCCACAACATTTTTTACTATTACTACAGCACGTGCAAGATTAGGTACCCAAGGTCCACAGTATACTAAAATTAAGCTGCCTGCCGGTTTTGCATAGAACCAATAATCGCCAAAAACGAGAGTGTATAGTTGGAACCAATAGCAATTGCCACTTGGAAGTTTGGCGCAAAAGGAGCACAGGAAACCATAAAAAGCCTTCTTGAAGGCAAGTCAGTCCTCGATGCAGTTGAGAATGGCATTAGGAAAGTCGAGGATGATTTGCAAGTTGATTCCGTTGGCATTGGCGGTGCACCCAATTCAGAAGGCATAGTGGAGCTTGACGCCGCAATAATGCTAGGCAACGGCAGACGCTACGGCGCAGTAGCTGGGCTGAGAGATATCAAAGAGGCCATCTCCGTTGCTCGGCGTGTCATGGAGCAAACTCCTCACTGCCTGCTTATTGGGGAAGGCGCTCGACAGTTCGCCATTGAGCAAGGGTTCAAACCGCAGAATCTGCTCATCGAGCGTGAGAAAGCAAAATGGAAGGAATGGAAGCTTGCTCATGCGCCCAATGAATCCCATGACACCGTATGCATTATCGCGCTTGATCAGAATGGCAACCTCTGTGTCGGCACTTCAACAAGCGGCATCAAATACAAGCTACCCGGCCGTGTTGGAGACACTCCCCTTGTTGGAAGCGGCCTTTATTGCGATAAAGCCGTCGGAGCTGCCGCAGCCACCGGCGTCGGCGAACACATCATGCGCTACTGCATGAGCTTCAGAATAGTTGAGGAAATGCGCCGAGGGAAAGATCCCTCCTCTGCCTGTTACTCAACTATCAAGTGGGCCATAAGCGAAGAACCTCACCTTCGCAATGTGACAGTGGCAGTATTAGCTCTCGACAAGTCTGGCAACTGGGGCGCATCCGCCAGTCGCGAAGGCTTTAATGTTGCAATCGCACGACCCGAAGGAACAGAGTTGGTTGCAATCCCCCCTGCATAAAAACACTGGTTTTTTGAAAAATCACTATATGTCCCGTCCCCTCAAATTCTCATCAAATGAGAATTTCTCGCATAAGTGAGCACTGTCAGAAACCTGATTTAAACGCTGAATTAGCTAATACAAATCCAATGCACCTTCAAAGGAGTGAAGTTTAAGCGGCTTTGCTCACTGGGCTAGATACTACTTCGACAAAAAGATGAAATAAACCCCGATATATAATAGGTAGAATATAATTCCAGCGGTGAGGGTATAAGGGCTAAGCCGCTTCTTCCAAGTCAACTCAGCCCATGCAAACATTGACGCCACAATAGCAATCAGTCCAGCGGCCAACGCCTCGGCATTGAATACCCATGATGTGAATATCAAGCCCAATGCAGGGGGGATGCTGCTTTGGAAAACCATGGCGCCTGTTATATTCCCAAGAGCGAGGGTATCTTTTTTCTGGCGAATCCAGGTTATCGAGTTAAACTTCTCTGGCAATTCTGTAGCTATTGGTGCAATGATGCTTGATAGAACAAGCTCAGGCATTCCAAGCATTCTTGCAAGGGGTTCCAGATGTATAACAAAAAGCTTTGCACCGCCAACAATGCAAAGCAAGGCAACAAATACTTGAGAAACTATAATCCTAAGTCGCGGCACCTCGGCCTCGCGATGAAAGTGTAAAGGGCCTAGCTCATGTTCAGTGCTGGGACTTGTCACACAACAGAACGTTTGTTGAACGTAATAGGCGTATGTTAATATGAGGAATAAAGCTACAATCACCCTAGGCATCTTTCCTCCCGGCAAGAACATAGCTCCAATTGCAAGCGCATAGACCAGGAAGAAAGACCTCAGGTCACGGCCCATAATAACATAATCCACATTCATCTCGACGGTGCGCCTCCGCGCAGCTGCAAAGACAAATACAGACGCCCCCGTAACAAAGAAAGCAAGAGTGTTCAGCATAAGCGGCGCCCCTACGATTGCGCCAATTCCAGTCTCGTGGCTTTCCCTCCCCTGGATGAACGCCATCACTGGAATCATTGTCTCCGGTAGAGCAGTCCCAACGGCCGCTAATACGCTACCAATTGCCCCTTCAGCCAACCTAAGTCTCTTACCGAACCATTCAATCCCATTAGTGAAAAGCTCTGCCCCAAGGAGGATGATAACTAAACTCATTATGAGAGTAACTACAGACTTTACCATTCAGCAATTCCCTCAAGATTCTTCTCTGAGCTTGCCAATCCTACGCTTTTCCGTCTCATGCACAAAAATGACAGCCAGCATGAAACATAGCGAAAGCGTCAAAGCGCTTACCACAAACGGCGTTCGATGAGACTCAAAAGATATAAACCCAAAGTTTAAGGGCACCATCTTGTACAAATATGATCCGGATGCTACTCCCAGCACCGCACCAAGTCCCTGCGCTGTGCCTAGCGCCCCAATCACTGCACCTCGAGAGTGCGGAGATGCCATATCGGAGACCAGAGCGAGCCACGCTGGCATTGCGATGACAAAGCCTACCCCTAGAAACATCGCTGACAAAGCAAACTCCCACACTTCTGAGCTACCAGTAATTGCCCACATCGCAAGGGCACTTAATGCGATTCCCAATCTAACCGATCTTGCCTTCCCCCACCGGTCTCCCAGCTTTCCTGAAAATAAACTTAGGCTCGCAACGCCAAGTGCCACCGGCAGGAACAAACCGCCGTACTTTGTCTCCGACATTCCAACCTCATTCATCGCAAAAAGTTTAGCTATTGGTATCAAAAGCCCGATTCCAAAGAAGGCGAGAAGGGCTAGAAATATCATGTCCGGCATAGCTATTAAGCCTATCAAAAGATCCGACAGGCGCATTTGCCTAGCATCGTGTCCATGAGATGCGTCCATCTCCTCCTTCGATCGGCATGGCGTTAGAAAGAAGGCTATTAAAGCAGTTACAAGAAACATGCCGCTAACTACATAGAACGACGTTAGGCGCGAGTTCGTCATATCATTCGCCAAACCTCCGATTAAAGGACCAAGCGCAAGCCCGGAGATATACGTTACAATCATCACACTCATAGCTGTCGTTCGACGACTCGAATCTACGCTACCGCTCATTGCAGCAGTAACTGTCGGCCATATCGCAGCGGCCGCAAGTCCATCAAATGATCGGAGGACCAGCAACGCCCATAGATCACGGGTCAAAGTAAATACAAGTGCTGTCACCGACGAAACTAGTGCACCTATTACCAATAAAGGCTTTCTGCCTATGCGGTCGCCGACAGATCCCAAAGGCGATTTGAATACTGTCTCGACTCCGAGAAACACTGCGTAGATTAGCCCGACATGCGCAGTTAGACCAATTTCCTGAACGTAAGGTGGAATTGCGGATTGGTTAATAATGGCATAAGCCAACTCCGCTATAAGCGAGACCACGCCTAAACAGGCTAAAGCGCGGTATGTACTTAAATAATTGCCATACCGCGCCAAAATACCATCCAAAAATTGCTTCATATTAAGGAATTCGGACTTCCTTGCCTAGTTCGGATGATTTATAGATTGCATCCAAAATCTTTGCCACCATCAAACCTTCCTCCCCCGGAACGGGTGAAGGCTTGTCATTCTGAATCGCATCCAAAAACGCAAATATTTCTGCTTCATGGGTGCCTACTTTAGGAAGAAATACAGGTGAAACATCAATCAGCGTGCCATTCTCCTCGCGATACATTTTCAAGGGATCCAGCGAACAACCACCCTCGGTGCCGAGTATCGTTACGTTGAAAATATCCTTCTCAATGTTGGCGCAGAAGCTTGATTCAAGCACAAGCGTGGCATCATTTTCGAATCTGACAAGGCCAACTGCAAAGTCCTCAACGGTGTAATTATCATAGTCCCAAGGACCCCATACGCCGAACGTTCCTTTCTTCGTCCCAAATTTTGTATAGCACTTTCCCGATGCCAAGACCGGCTTTGGGTGGCCCATTAGGTAAAGGGTAAGGTCAAGCGCATGGCAGCCAATGTCTATTAGTGGTCCTCCACCTTGTTTCTCCTTGTCTATGAAAACACCCCAGCTTGGGACTCCGCGCCTGCGGAGAGCCTGCACACGCGCATAATAGGTTTCCCCGAGTGCCCCAGAATCAGCAAACCGCTTGAGCGCCTGGGCACCAGCATTCCACCGCCAGCAGTAGGCAATCATCAACTTCTTGCCGGATTCCTTGGCGGCGGCAACCATTTTCTCTCCCTGCTTCGCATTTAGCGCAATAGGCTTTTCGCAGATGACATGCTTTCCAGCCTTAAGAGCCTTTACCGTCGGATCCATGTGCACATAGTTCGGCGTGCAAATATCCACCATGTCAATCTCTTTCAGCTTGAGGAGATCATCAAATTTTAGAAACCGCCTGTTTTCGGGAATCCCTAATTGGTCGCCAACTTTTTGAAGTGTTTCTGGATTAATGTCGCATATTGCGACAATCTCTGCATCGGGATGTTTCAGATATGCAGGGATATGAACACTTTGACAGATTGAACCTGTGCCGATTAACCCAACCTTTATCTTTCTTGCCAATTGATTTACTCCTTTCTATATAGCGCCATATCTCTTTTGAAAGTTATGATATTAACCCTTAATAACTCCCAATGGCCTCATGCGGGCAACTTTATGGGAAATGCCTGTCTCATGGGCGGTTTCAACAACAAGCGAGACATCTTTGTATGCCTCCGGAGCCTCTTCTGCAAGGGTTCCACGGCTCGCCGCCTTGACAATAATACCTTTCTCCGAAAGTTCCTGCTGGATATCCGCTCCCCGAGACTCCTTCATAGCTGCCTTCCTGCTGAGCACGCGCCCAGCCCCATGGCATGTTGAGCCAAACGTTTCCTTCATTGCCTGTTCGGTGCCGACCAGAAGGAATGAGTAGCGGCCCATGTCCCCTGGGATGATGACAGGCTGTCCAACAGCTCTATATTGAGCCGGGACGTCTGGGTGGTTTGGCGAGAAGGCTCTAGTAGCGCCTTTCCTGTGGACGACAACTTTCTTTCGCACGCCGTCTATCTCATGCTCCTCGAACTTAGCAATGTTATGTGCTACATCATATACTTGGTGCATGCCAAGGCCTTGAGGTCCTTTGCCGAAAACGTGGGAGAATGCCTCCCGGGTCCAGTGTGCCATTGCCTGGCGATTAGCCCAGGCGTAGTTCGCGGCACAAGCCATTGCGGCAAAATATCTTTGCCCTTCCGGCGACCTTACCGGTGCACAAGCAAGCTGTCGGTCGGGCACGCTTATGTTATACTTTCGCATAGCTTGCTGCATCACGACCAAGTAGTCGTCACATATTTGGTAGCCCAATCCCCTTGAGCCACTGTGGATCATTACTGTCACTTGGCCCTCGTGGTCAATGCCAAATATGCGAGCAATCTCAGGCTCGTATATCTCATCAACCACCTGAATCTCGAGGAAATGATTGCCGCTGCCTAGTGTGCCAATTTGAGGTCTGCCACGCTTTATTGCCTTGTCGCTTACAGCAGAGGGGTCAGCTCCTTCAAGACAGCCGTTTTCCTCAGTAACTTCTATATCCTCATGCCAACCATAGCCTCGGTCTACCGCCCACTTTGCTCCTTTTTTCATTACCTCTCGGAGCTCCTGCTCATTTAGGCGAATACGCCCCTCGCTTCCAACGCCCGAAGGGATATCCCGAAAGAGGGCGTCAATTATTTCCTGCATCTTGGGCTCGACATCCTTGCGCTCCAGGTCGGTCCTCAGAAGCCTAACTCCACAATTAATATCATAGCCAACCCCGCCTGGCGAGATAACCCCGTCTTCGACCGACATTGCGGCTACTCCACCGATTGGGAAGCCATATCCCCAATGGATGTCGGGCATTGCAAGCGATTTGCCTTGAATTCCAGGCAAAAAGGCAACATTTGCTACCTGCTCAGGAGCCTGGTCTTCGCGTATCTTCTCTAAAAGCTTGTCGCTTGCAAAAATCAAACCGTCCGTCCTCATGCCAGGCTTATAAGATCTCGGTATTAGCCAGCGATATTTGCCAACATTTTTAAGAGGGCCATTCCATTTTTCAGGCATATTTTCCACACCCCCAATCGCTATCCAGATACTCAGACCATACGCGTTCGTAAACGCCGGCAGTCTGTTCAGCAATTCTGCCCCAATTAAATGTCTCCATCACCTTACGATGTGCATTTTCAGCCATCATTTTTGCTGTGTACGGGTTTCTCAAAATTTGCAGAATTGCCCAAGCAAGTGATTCAGGATTGTCCGCCCATGCGGTAAGCCCTGTTACCCCATGGTCAACGACCTCCCTAAGGCCGCCTACGTCCGAAACGACCGTTGGAACCTTCGCCACCATTGCTTCTAAAGCCACGATGCCGAATGGCTCGTAAAGGCTTGGATATACCGCTACGTCTATCACCTTATAAAGCTTAAGCAAGGTATCATCATCAACATAACCCGTGAAGAACACCTTGTGTGAGACACCTAAGTCCTCAGCAAGTTTTACCAAATGCGATTTGTCGCCGCCGCCTACTATCACAAACTTCACATCTTGATACGCGGAAAGGATCTCCGGGATAGCCTGAATCAGCACATGCGCTCCCTTTTCGCGCACCATGCGTCCAACAAAGAACACAATCTTCTCATTTGGCATTGCAAACCAACTTCTGAACTCTTCACGGTTAAAATCAAACTCGAATTTTTGTGGATTTACGCCATTTGGAATAACATCTAGTTTATCATATGGAACACCAAGTACGGAAGATATTTCCTCTTTCATGTAATGGCTACAGCAAATCACGCGCCATGCTTCATAGCACAGCTCCCATTCGACCCCGCTAATATATCGTTGAAGGTCGTTATGTATCCCTTGATTTCGTCCATGCTCGGTTGCATGAACAGTGGCTACCATTGGCAGATGGTATTTATGCTTTATGCCCTTAGCCGCGAATTCCGAGAGCCAATCATGTGCGTGGATAACAATCGGCTCAGACCAGCCGCCATTCTTATTTTTGAAGGTCTCTAGTATATCTTGCGCCTTTACTTCAGTGGCAGCATTAAGATTGTGAACCCAATGCACGAAGTCATTGCCGGGAGCGACAGGGACACGATAGACATTCAAACTGCCATCGGATTCCTCTGACGGCGCCCCCGGATGCTCGCAGGTTATTACATCTACATTTACACCTCTTTCCGCGAGGGCGCGGCTTAAATCATATACATGCCTGGAGATGCCCCCTACTATTCTGGGTGGGTACTCCCAAGACAACATCAATACTCGCATTCAACGAATCTCCTTACAAAATTTGAGAATCAGTTTGTTTGTTTAAAGGCGGCAACTTTGCTGTCGCTATTTGGCCTATTTCAATTGACACACCGGGCAAACCGAACACTGCCCATTGTGGAGCGCGCCACATTTACTACAGGGCTTCCATCCGTTCTCCTTCTTCCACTTTTCTTGGCGCAATACCGTAATCAAGAGTCCTCGCAACGAGTCAAACAACTGAGGGTCGTTCACAGTCCTTGCAATTGCCTCTACTTGCTCAATTTCCCCATCTGAGAGGGAAATACCTTCTATGTCCTCGCATTTCGCTCTGCTGCTTACCTTCGAACCTTTTGTAGAAGGGAGGCTTCCTACCCTGAAGACTATATCTTTTATGACAGGCTTTCCTAGTTGCTTGTTGATTCTACTAATAATGTCGCGTTTGTAAAAGCCAAGTTCATTTGCCCAAACGGCATTTTTCACCACCACGAACAATATGCCATTGCGAACAAATTCTGGTTGTGCGGCTCCCGCAACCTGTTCACCTACGGTGTCATTCCATAATATAATGGCCGTTTGTTCCCTGATCTTCTGCTCCAAACCAAGAGCCGACAGGGAACTCCCAACAAGATCAGCCAGGGTGTAGGGAGGCGCCTTACGCCTCATCTTGCTTTACCTCGCCACCAGATACTCTAAAAACCGTTCCTTCTTCCAACAACCTATCATCAAAGAGTGAGAGTGTTGTCGTGGTTACAAACGACTGGCGACCACCTAGTATAGCATTAATCACATGCTCCCTCCGCTCCTCATCAAGATCGGCCATTACGTCATCAAAGAGTACTATAGGCGTTTCTTTCATTAACTCCTCAATCAACTCAAGCTCCGCAAGTCGCAAACTAAGTGCAACTGTTCTTTGTTGTCCATGCGAGCCGTATGTTCTTGCATCTATGTTGTTAATGGTAATAGCTAAATCATCTCTATGCGGCCCAAAAAGGCTAATTCCCCTTCTTATTTCATCGGCTCGGTGCGATTCTAGTGTTTCTTCGAATTTTCGTGCAATACCTGCAGCATCTATAATCTCTCCGATACTGATACTGGAAACGTATTTTATACCGAGTTTCTCCTTTGAATCAGTTAGCTGGTAATGAACAATTTCTGAAATCTTTGCAAGTCTGTTTATAAAAGCTAATCTTCTTTCGAGAATCTTTGAGCCATAGTCAACCAATTGTTCATCAAGAACCTTGAGCACCCCATCACCCATTCTGCGCTTCTCCAGTTCTTTCAACAGCTTATTTCTTTGCTCAAGTACCCTGCGGTATCCGATAAGTAAATGGCAATATTGAGGCTGAACTTGGCTTATCTCAAGGTTTAAGAACTTCCTTCTCTCGCTTGGCTCTCCTGTGACTATCTCTTCATCCCTCGGACTAATAAACACAACATTTAGTTGCCCAATAACATCAGCAAGACGGTTTTGCGGGATGGTATTGATTGTTATGCGCTTTTTTCCTGAGCGGTTAAGTAGAACTTCTATCTCTATATTGCTCCTCTTCTCACGTACAAGCTTCGCAGAAACGCATGCCATATCGGCATCCCAATTAATCATTTCGCAATCTCGTCCCGCACGCCAAGATTTTGCCATCGCAAGCAGGTATACTGCCTCAAGCAAACTTGTTTTTCCCTGCGCATTTCTGCCGACCAAGATATTCAACCCAGGACTAGGATGCAGAAGGCATTCTGTATAGTTTCTGAAGTTGCGGAGAGTTAGTTCGTCTATGTACATTTCAGGGAGATATTAACGACCTTCGATTAATTTCCCACAGCGTCTTTTGGCTTGACGAAATTTTTAATTTGATGCATTGCACTCCTTATTATACACATTGTGAAAAATGTTAGTAAGTCACTTCGGGAAGGCAGACTAGAGGGAGCGAGATTAGATTTTGTTAGTAATGAGGTGAGGGAAACTATGTGCGTAACTTGTTAGCAACTTTGTAAAAATGGCGGATTTTCCACCAGCCGATTTAAGATATACGTTCTTCACTGGTTTTTAGGGGAGTTATCCACAGAATGTTGAGCGAAGGTCCTCCAATAATTTATCAACTGTCTGACGAAGAGAAGAGTCATGCTTTAATAGCGCATCTATTCTTGATGACGCATAGAGCACTGATGTGTGATCTCGACCGCCGAACGCTCTTCCTATCGTTGAGAGGGGGTGTGAAGTAAGCTCTCTACATATATACATCGCCACATGCCTAGCTAGAGATATCTCCTTTGTTTTCTTCTTGCCTCGAAGGTCGTCTGCTTCCACGCCGAAAGCGCGGGCTACTGCGCGCTGGATTGCGTCGGGTGTTATTTCGGCAAACTTCTTATCTATCATGTAGCGGCTTAGAATTTCATCGGCTAGCTCTGGAGTAAGCGTTCGTTTCATTAGGGAGGAGTGTGCGATTAAAGTAATGAGTGCGCCTTCAAGGGCGCGTACATTTGTTTTTATGAGCTCTGCGACTCGCTCGATTACTTCAGGGGGCAGGTTTGCATTTTCGGCAGCAGCACGATCTTTGAGGATTGCAATTCTTGTCTCGAGATCGGGGGGAGCAACATCCACGACAAGGCCTGCTTCGAACCTTGACCTAAGCCGTTCCTCCAATGGGTTTATATCTTTTGGTGGTCTGTCGCTTGTCAATACTACTTGCTTATTTGCTTGGTAGAGCGCATTGAATGTATGGAAAAACTCTTCTTTTGTTCTTTCCTTTCCAGCGAGGAACTGGATGTCATCCACGAGCCAGATATCTACGCTTCGATATTTTCGGCGGAAATCTTCGGATCGATGCTCTTGGAGCGCTGAGACGTAGTGGTATGTGAATGTCTCGCCTGACACGTAAGCTATCCTCATACCAGGGCAGTTTTCTAAAACATAGTGCCCTATTGCCTGAAGTAGGTGCGTTTTGCCGAGTCCGGGACCGCCATATAAGAAAAGCGGGTTATATGCGCGCCCGGGCTTTTTGGCAACTGCCAGTGCCGCTGCATACGCCAGGCGGTTGCAAGGGCCTACTATAAAACTTGAAAAATTGTACTTTTCATTCAGTGGGAGAGAAATTGCGCTTAGGGCAGACTCTGGTTTAGGCGACGGTTTCAGCGTTGTTTTTTTCTCTTTATCTTGATTTTGCTCTGCAGACACAACAACGGCTATTTCGACGTCAGTTTTAAGGCTTGCTTCAAGAGCGGCTTTTATAAGGTCGCGGTATTTTTCGAGAAAAATCTTTGCAAGTTCGCTCGAGGCGGCTATTGTGATTGTTGATCCTTCGAGAGATATGGGGCGAGCCGTTTTGAAAAAACTT
The DNA here is from genome assembly GCA_029907255.1 of Armatimonadota bacterium. NCBI lineage: Bacteria > Bacillati > Armatimonadota > Armatimonadota bacterium. The sequence continues at coordinate 7,781 of JARYMF010000009.1, read as the reverse complement.
TCGAACGTAGGCCGGTTTATTTCCGGCTCCAGCAGTGAGAGGCTCTTCTCCCAGGCGCATTTGAGAGCAACCGACGAACTGTCCTCACCAAGTTGGAGCTGGTTTTCCAAGGCTTCGCCTCCGGTGTGTTCGATGGCGCCCCGTGGCCTGACGGGACTGATGCAAGCGGCCTAGTAATTATACCAGAATGCCGAGTAGCTATCAAACGTTTTTTTGACATGCAGGGGTGGTAACACTGTAGACAAATTTCACTTGTAACAGGAAATAGTGATATGCTATAATATGTCACATTGGAGGTAGACGAGTTCCATGAAGCGCACATATCAGCCCAAGAACCGGCGGCGTAGCCGTGTTCACGGTTTTTTAGCGAGAATGTCTAGTGCTGGTGGGAGGAATGTGATTCGCGCCCGCCGAGCCAAGGGAAGATATAGATTGACAGTCTAGCTAGGTGATTTTGGACGCCGCAGGCATAAAAGTGCTACCAAAAGAGCACAGGCTTACCAGTAGTCGGGATTTTGAAATAGTTTATAAGCGGGGAAAAGGATATGTTAACCGGCTTCTGGTACTGCGTGTCTTGTGGCGCGAAGAATCACAGCCCGCGCGATTTGGATTTTCGACAAGCCCGAAGATAGGAAGCTCTGCAGCTAGAAACAGGGTTAAGCGGCAGATCAGAGAAGCCGTTCGGTCGTTACTAGGAGAAATTAAGAAAACTGGCTTTGATGCGATTCTTGTCGGTAGGCCTGCGATAAAGGAAGCGAATTTTTGGTCAATTAGAGATGCGGCAAGACAACTTTTCGAGGAGGCAGGCCTTTTGCGCGAGCGTAGCTAAGCCTGTTGGAATCATGCGGTATATTATTGTTTTCCTCATTAGGGTATATCAAAAAGCTAGCAGGTTCAAACCTCGGACTTGCCGGTTTGAACCTAGCTGCTCGGAATACGCAGCCCAGGCGATTTTGAAACATGGCCCATTACGAGGAACAGTTTTAGCCATCTGGAGACTGCTCAGATGCAACCCTTGGAATCCTGGTGGCTATGACCCAGTTGAGTAGTTTGCAGGCTTCTAAACTGCTGTTAAAGCTTTAGAAAATTAATTTTAATAAATTGGGGGAATTATGCAGCGATCATCCGGGCTAACCATGATGCTTCTTATAATGATGGTTAGCCTTATGATATTCATGTATTTTCAGCAAAGGCCAGTTCCACTGCTGCCGAAGCCAGAGATAATGCTGCAGCAGGCGCGAGAGAGCGTAAAGGAAGCAGGGGATGAACCGAAAAAGCTACGCGCCGCATTGCAGATTTACGACCAACTTGCAAACTCAAGGGAATACCGCAATACTGAGTACGCAGCCCAAGCCCTTCTTGAGAAAGCTATAGTGCTCGAAACAAAGCTTGGCGATGAGCACCAGGCAATTAGCACTTATAATAAGCTTTTAGATAGATTTTCGCCAGAAAAGTCGCAAGCGGCAGCGGAGGGGCGGAGGCGACTTGCTAAGCTTGAAAAAGAATACGATAAAAGGAACTCCAAGCACACACTATACAAAATCGTTGATTTCTTTGTGGCTTTAACAGGGAGGAATCCGAACTATAGTTATGCCTTGGCGCTCCTCATTATTACAGTAATCTTCAAGGTAATTACTTGGCCGCTCAGTCATGCCCAGTTCAGAAGCATGAAGCAAATGCAGCGCATTCAGCCGATGGTAAAGCAGATTCAGGAGAAATACAAGGACAATCAAAAGGAAATGGGCGAGAAGCTGATGGCGCTGTATAGGGAGCAAGGCGTTAATCCATTTGCAAGCTGTCTGCCCTTGTTGGTACAGCTCCCTGTGTTATGGGTTTTATATTATATGGTTCGGTTGTACCAATACCAATTTGCCCAAGGCAAGTTTTTGTGGATTGGTAGCAGGTTAGCTGAGAAATATCCTTCAATAGTGGGAGGCAACCTTTCAGAGCCGGATATCCCGCTGGTTATCCTTTACGTAATAAGCATGTTTATCTCGCAGCGCTTAACCGTGGTAGATCCTACTCAGGCTGAGCAACAAAAGATAATGGCGATAGTGATGCCCCTTATGTTTGGCTTCCTGTTCTATAGTTTTCCATCAGCCTTTATGCTGTATTGGTTGATTTTCAACATTGTATCCACAGCACAGCAGGTGATGGTGTTGAAAGGGACCGGCCCAGAGGAGGGGCAACAGCCACCTTCAGGGGTCGCTGCTACACAGCAAGTTGAGCTCCCAACAAGAGTCCGCAGGACACGGTCGCGACCTTCAAGGCGAAGGAGACATTGCGACAGACTGCCCGTTGGAGGGCTTCTGCCAGTTTTTGCCACGTGAGTTCAAAGGGGGGTTCCAAGAAGAGGGAGGGACCCTTCTTTAGTGATTGTCAGGGGGTAACACCAAATATGACCAGCATTGAACAGACAGGAAAAACAGTTGAGGAAGCAACTGAGCTTGCCCTCAAGGCTCTAGGAGTTACCGAGGAAGAAGTTGATATTGAAATACTTGACGAAGGGACTAGGGGCTTTCTTGGAATCGGCCAGTCCCCTGCGAAGGTTAGAGTGACGTTGAAGCCTCACGTAGGGTTGAAAGAAAGCACCATAGCGGAGGCATCTTCGGCTCCGGCGTCGTCGCATAAGGCTGAGGAAGATGAAGGGGTAATGATTTCGACAGAAAGTATCCCCAGCGCCATAGAGCAAGCGGGACCGCCGCCTGCTGGTGCCATCGCGCTGGCAGCAGAGAAAGCTGTGGATGTGCTTCAGCATATTCTCGACGGCATCGGAAACAATTTGAAGGCAGAGATCAAAAGCACAGATGGGCAGGTGGTTTTGAATATGACCGGCGGCGACGTAGGTATGCTTATTGGCAAGCATGGTCAGACGATAAATGCGATTCAATATTTGGTTGGAGTAATTACTAACAAGCAGTTGCAACACAAAGTTCGAATAATTGTGGATGCAGAAGGATATCGTTCACGGCGGGAGGAGGCTTTGAGAAACCAGGCGCTTTTCCTTGCCAAAAAGGTCAAAGAGTCAGGCCAAGAGGCGGTTCTCGAATCGCTGCAAGCAAGTGAGAGGCGAATAATTCACCTTACTCTTGTAAATGATCCCGATGTATATACCTACAGTGAAGGAGAAGAACCAAATAGGAGGATAGTAATCTCTCCAAGGAAGTAGGGGTATCTGGAGAGGCCGCTAATAAGAAAACTTAGACCAACCCAGGCGCGGCCTGGGTTGTTTAATTTTTGAGGTAATATGAGAATCGACGACACGATAGCAGCAATAGCTACTCCGATTGGCGAGTCGGGCATAGGAGTGATTCGGATTAGTGGACGCGATGCCTTTACAGTAGCTGGCGAAATTTTTCATCCAGCATCGGGGGTGCATGTCCACGGCCTTCCAACACACACGGCTCATTATGGATATATCGAAGACCCTGTATCCTGTGAGCGGATAGATGATGGAATTCTTACAGTGTTTCGTGCGCCGAGGAGTTATACGGGCGAGGATTCTGTGGAGATAAGCTGCCATGGTGGCATAGTACCCTTGCGGAGAGTTCTAAATGCTGCCCTCCAGGCTGGCGCTAGACTCGCCGAGCCGGGGGAGTTCACAAAGCGCGCGTTTTTGAACGGCCGTCTCGATTTGGCGCAGGCAGAAGCTGTTCTCGACATCATTCGCTCGCAAACAGACGAGGCAATGCGTATTGCGAGAGGCCAGCTTGATGGACGGCTTTCGAGCGAAATTCGTAAGCTCCGCGACAGCCTTATTGCAATGATGGCGAATATTGAGGCGAGCATCGACTTCCCAGATGAGGTCGGCGAAGTAGATATGCAGGCACTTAGAGAATCTCTGCGCGACACACTGGAGAAGGTCCGCCGTTTGCTCGAAACCGCAGAGTGCGGGAGGGTTTACCGTGAAGGAATTCGGGCGGTTATAGTCGGCCGCCCGAATGTGGGCAAATCCAGCCTTCTCAACGCAATCCTTCGCGATACACGAGCGATTGTAACACCTCTCCCAGGGACAACCCGAGATGTTATTGAGGAGAGCGTAAACATAAGAGGAATACCTGTCCGCGCCATAGATACGGCTGGTGTTAGGACCACGGAAGACATTGTTGAGCAAATAGGGGTGGAACTTACACGGAAGAAAATAGAAGAAGCAGACCTAGTGCTAGCGGTCATCGATGCAAGTGAAGGCTTTACTGATGATGACCGGGAACTACTGAGAGATATATCCGATAAGAAGGTCATAATTGTCTTAAACAAAGTTGATTTAGTTCGGGCGGCTGAGGCAGACGAGATTGTTTGCTTGATAAAAGATTGGATTTGCGATGAAATTGGATGTGAGCCAAGCATTGTTAAAACCGCAGCTCCATCAGACCAAGGTATCAGCGACCTTGAGGACCTCATCGCCGAGAAGGTCTTGTCAGGAGTTGTGTCACATTCATCGGGTACTGTGGTTAGCAATATTCGCCATCGCCAAGCTCTAGAAGAAGCTCTCGTTTCTCTCCAAGAAGCCCTTCGTACATCTCAATCTGAGATGCCCGTTGACTGCATTAGCATTGACCTCAAAGCAGCTGCTGAGTCTCTTGGCAAAATCACGGGCGAGACCGTCACAGAAGATGTGATAGACAGGATATTCAGCGAATTTTGCATAGGCAAGTAGGTTCCCCAGAAACATCCCCAAAGCTCTTTGGGCATTCTCTATCGAAGTTAGACTATCTCTTGCTTGACAAGTAGGATTCTTCTTTCTATCCTGTATGCAAATTAACCTGGCGGAGGCGGAATGTGTGCAATTTTATAATTGTGCTGATTGTGTTGCTAATCTGTGGTGTGCCCTTGCATGCAGCGGATGCCCTCATTGGGCAAAAAGGAGTCTACTCTGTTACCTCGTTTGGCGCAAAGGGAGATGGGCAGACTGACGACACGGCGGCGTTTCAGAAGGCGCTTGATGCCGCAGGTAAAGATGGTGGCGGAATAGTCTTTGTTCCGACCGGCAAATATATGATAAAAGGTCATTTAGAAATTCCCGAAGCAGTAACCTTGATGGGCATCTTTCAGGCGCCAACCACCAAGGGCATTAACGAGGGGAGTACTCTTCTGGCGGTTGAAGGTAGGGGAAAAAGCAGTGGGAACCCCTTTATATTACTGCGGACCAATTCTTGTGTGAAAGGGCTTACTATCTTTTATCCCGAGCAGGACAAGAGCAATCCCGTCCCGTATCCTTGGTGTATCGGCGGTGCAGGCGATAATTGCTCAATTATTAATGTGCTCTTAGTAAACCCATGGCAGGCGGTGGATTTTGGCACTGCTCCGTGTGGGCGCCATTTTATCAAGGGGCTTTATGCGCATCCACTTCACAAAGGTATATTTGTTGACCAGTGCTATGATGTTGGGCGAATTGAAGATGTGCATCTCTGGCCCTTCTGGAAAGCAGATGAGGAAATGCAGAAATTCCTTACAAGCCAGGCGACAGCTTTCATTTTCGGCCGCACCGATTGGGAATACGTAAGCAATTGTTTTGCCATCTGGTACAAAGTTGGCTTCCAATTTGGCGATTTTGGACATGGCCCCGGCAACGTAGTTATAAATACTTCGGGTTCGGATATAGGCCCAACTGCTGTCCTGGTAGAGAATTGCCAGGCTCATGCGGGAATTGTCTTCACAAATTGCCAGTTTATGTCCCATGTTGAGGTTAGGGAGACAAACACCGGCCCTGTAAAGTTCAATAACTGCGGTTTCTGGGGTATCCCCACGACTACAACCCACGCAACGATTAGAGGTTCCGGGCATGTGTTCTTTAATGAGTGTCATTTCAACGGGTGGGACCAAGGCGGCAAGGGCGATCCTTGTATAATGGCGGAAGGAAATGGTCTCACGGTGTCAAGTTGTGATTTTATGGATGAAGGAAAGAAGCAGATAACGCTCGGCGCAAGCTCTAAAGCTACTGTTATTATGGGCAACCGCTTTCGCGGCGGGATGAAAATTGACAATCAAAGTAAAGGCAAAGTTGAAATAGGCCTAAACGTGGAAGAATAAGGGCAGATGAAAAATTGAGGAGATGGGGTGCGCCTTAAATAGCTTGCGTACTCCATCTCCTTCTTTACCGCGAAAGAAGTTTTTTGAATCTTTCGTAAGCGGCTTCGATTCGATCGTCTGGTTGCGGCTCATAAGTAATTACTTCAAACGATTTGCGAACGATTTCGCGACCCTCCTCCAATGTTCCGATATGACCAAGGGCAAGAGCCTGGATAAGAATGTTGCCCACGGCCGTAGCCTCAACTGGCCCTGCAACAACCGGTCTGCCGGTTACATTGGCAGCTAGTTGGCATAGGAGCTTGTTTTGCGTGCCCCCACCGACAATGTGGATTGGCTCGAGGTGTGTGTGCATTAAAGATTCAAGACCCTCTAAAACCCACCGATATTTAAGCGCTAGACTATCGAGTGCGCACCGGACTGTTGCCCCGACAGTTTCCGGTTCAGGCTGGCCAGTTTTTCGGCAAAACTCACGAATTTTGCCTGGCATATCGCCAGGGTGGAGGAACGACACATCATCTGGATCAACCAGGTGCTTGAATGGCTCCGCCTTTGCGGCGAGATCGGTAAGTTCGGCGTAGGAATATTCGTTGCCTGCCTGCGCCCAGGTTCTCCGGCATTCCTGGACTAACCATAGGCCCATAATGTTTCTGAGGAAGCGATATGTTCCCGCCACGCCCCCTTCGTTGGTGAAGTTTAGCTCGAGCGCGCGGTCGTTTATAATCGGTTCTGAAGCCTCAACACCCATTAGTGACCATGTGCCTGAGCTGATGTATACGTGATTCTTACCTTTTGCTGGGACTGCGGCAACAGCCGAGCCGGTGTCGTGCGTCGCTGGAGCAATAAGCTGGATGTCTGATAAGCCAATCTCTTCAGAAACTGATGGGCGAAGTTTTCCAAGGATGGTACCCGGCGCACATATGTCCACAAGGAAGTGAGTTGGAATGCTGAGGCGTTCGAGCAGGGGCTTTGCCCACTCTCCTTTTTGTGGGTTGTAGAATTGAGTTGTTGTTGCCTCGGTGAATTCACAAACCTTAACCCCTGTGAACCAAAAGTTGAAAAGGTCTGGCATCATCAGGAGAGTTCTGGCAGTGTTTAGCATCCAAGGGTTGTGCTTGCGGATGGAGTAAAGCTGGTATAGTGTGTTGAGAGGCATAAACTGGATGCCTGTTTGGTTATAGATTTCCGATCTGGGGATAATGGTAAAGACTTCTTCCATCATTCCATCAATCCGGGGGTCGCGGTAGCAGTGAGGAATTTCAATGAGAACATCATTGGGTCCCAGAAGCCCGAAGTCTACGCCCCATGTGTCGATGCCGACGCTTGCAATATCCGCCCCATATTCTAGACCTGCCGAACGCATACCATTTTTCATTTCATCAAAGAGACGGAGGACATCCCAATAAAGACTTGTCCCGACTTTAACTCCGATGTTTGGAAATCTATGTATTTCTGCTAGTCGCAGGTGGTCATTAGAGAGGCGGCCAAGCACGACGCGTCCACTTTCAGCTCCCAGGTCGCATGCAAGAAATTTGAGCTCCTCTGCCATTATTCTCCTCCTAGAGTGAATTGCAAATGAGCACTGTGTGGATTCTATCAAATTGGGGTTTAGCAATCAACTATTATGTGGAATATTAAAAAAAGGCATGCGGGAATGTTAAGGGCTTAAAATTGCAAAGTGAAAATTTAGCTGAAAACCCCGATTTACCGCCAACAATTTTTTCACAAATATCTCTAAAGGTATTGACAGCACG